>DATLZJ010000913.1:0-2459 GCA_035574055.1 Caldilineaceae bacterium | reverse complement strand
GCCCGCCTCTTCTGAGGCAAAATAGGCGACCAGGTGGGCGTGATCCTTGGGGTCGGCCATATGCCCTGCCGGGATCAGCGCCACCATCGCGTCCAGGTCCAGCCCCCGCGCCGCGGCGGACTTGCCTAGCATCTCGGTCCAGGTCATGCCGGGGCAGAGACAGTTGACGGTAATGCCATAGGGCGCCATTTCCACCGCCAGGCAACGGGAGAAGTGGATCACCGCGGCCTTGGCCGAGCAATAGGCGATCTGGGCCACGCGCACGATGTGGCCGGCAATCGAGGAGACATTGACGATGCGCCCTGCCCGCCGGGGGATCATGCGCCGGATGGCCGCCTGTGAGCAGAGAAATACCCCCTTGGCGTCCACCGCAAAGACGGCATCCCAATCCTCCTCCGGCATCTCCGCCGTCGGCCCGGTGCGCAGCAGGCCGGCGTTGTTGACCAGCAGCCAGAGGGGGCCAAGCTCACCCTCGACCCGGTCCACCAGCGCCTCCACCTGGGCGCGGCTGGTCACGTCGGTGGGCACGCCGATGGCGGTCGCGCCGCCATCGCATAGCTCGGCGGCCAGCGTCTCCACCTGGGGCGAGCGGGCTGCCAGCGCCACCTTCATCCCCTGGTTCGCCAGCACGCGCGCTGTCTCCAGCCCAATGCCCCGACTTGCGCCGGTAATGATGGCGACTTTTCCCGTCAAGCTCATGAGAGCACTCTAAACCAGCTCATCCCGCGTCCACGAGCCGCCCGCCGTGAATCCACCGTCAATCGTGAAGCACTGGCCGGTGATGTAGTCCGAGGCATGGGAGGCCAGGAAGAGCGCCAGCCCCACCAATTCCTCCGGCTGGCCGGGCCGGCGGGTGGGCAGCCGGGCGCGGAACCAATGCGACTTCTGCGGGTCGGCCCAGAGCGGGGCCGACAAGGGTGTGTAGATAAAGCCCGGCACGATGCAGTTGACCTGGATGTTGTCGGGCGCCCACTCGACCGCCATAATCTTGGTGAGCTGGTGGACGCCGCCCTTGCTCGCCCCGTAGACCGAGACGGTGTCCAGCGCATATTGCACGTTGATGGAGCCGACGTGGATCACCTTGCCGCCCCCCTGCTCGCGCATCACCGGATAGGCCGCCTGGGTCAAGAAGTAAAGGGACTTGAGGTTGACATTCATAATGAAGTCATAGTCATCCTCGGTCACCTCGGCGATGGGCTTGCGCCGGTTGGTGGCGGCGCAGTTGATCAAGATGTCCAGCCGGCCCAAGTGGGCGCAGGTCTCGTCCACCAACCGCTGCACCGCGCCCCGCTCACTTAGCTCGGCGACCAGGGGCAACGAGCGCCGGCCCGCGGCCTCGACCTGCTCGCAGCTCTTGTTCACCTCGTCCACCTTACGCCCGTGGACAGCGACTGCCGCGCCCGCCTCGGCCAGCCCGGCGGCCAACGCCCGGCCGATCCCACCCGATGCGCCCGTCACCAGGGCGACCTTGCCCTCCAGCGAAAAAAGACGGTGCAGAATCCCCGAATTCTCAGCCATAGCTCATCTTTCTATGCCGCTCGGCTCTACCGGCCGGCTATACCACCTGGTAGAGCGGCGGTTTACCATGGAGGGCGCAGAGCACATTCTCAATCGTCATCTCCCCCATCCGGCGCAGCCCATCAACGGTGCGACCGCCGATGTGGGGCGTCAAGACAATGTTGTACCCCTGGTTAGCGAGGTCCAGCAGCGGGCTGCCCACCGGCGGCTCATCTACAAAGGCATCCACCCCTATGCCGGCCAGATGGCCGCTACGCAGCGCCTCGGCCAGCGCCGCCTCGTCCACCAGCGCGCCGCGCGCGGTATTGAGCAGCAGCGCGCCCGGCTTCATGCGCCCTAGCTCCGCTGCGCCCAGCAGCGGGCAGCTCACCTGGTCGGCGGGCAGGTGGAGGGTCACCACGTCCGCCGTCGCCAGCAACTCGTCCAGCGCGACAAAGCGCACCTGGTGGGCGGCGGCGAACTCCTGGTTGGGAAAGGGGTCGTGGGCGATGACCTGCATCCCAAAGCCCTGGGCGCGGCGGCACACCTGCTGGCCGATCCGCCCTAGCCCGACGATGCCCAACGTCTTGTCGCGCAGCTCCATGCCGGTAAAGGCCTTCCAGGAGCCGGCGGCGGTGCTGTTGTGGGCGAGGACCACCTTGCGCGCCGCGGCCAGGAGCAGCGCCAGGGTCAGATCGGCCACCGAATCGCTGCTGGCGTGGGGCGTTGCGCTGACCACAATGCCGCGGGCGCGGGCCGCGGCCAGGTCAATCGTCTCCAGCCCGATGCCATGCTTGGCGATGGTTTTGAGCCGGTCGGCGTTGCGGATCACCTCGCCGGTCAGCTCATCGGTGCCGGTGATAATGGCGTCCACGCCGGCCAGCGCGGCCATCAGCTCGCTCGCCCGGTAGGCCCGGCCCACGCCGTTGGGGATCACCTCGCAGCCGGCCGTCTCCAGCCGG
>DATLZJ010000912.1:0-9866 GCA_035574055.1 Caldilineaceae bacterium | reverse complement strand
CGCTCCATCCGGCCCACTATGTCCAACTCAGCAGCCCCGACCCTGCCCACCTTGCCCGCGCCCAGGCAGAATTATCGCTGGCCGACCGGCTGCTGGAGGCGATGGGGTTTGGAAGCGAAGCTGTGATTGTGGTCCATGTCGGGGGAGGGTACGGCGACCCGGCGGCAGGGCGCGCCCGCTTTGTGCGCGCCTATGAGCGGCTACCGCCAGGCGTGCGCCGCCGGCTGGCGCTGGAGAACGACGACCGGCTCTATGGCATCCAAGACCTGCTTTGGATCCACCGGCGGACGGGCATCCGCCTGGTGCTAGATGTGCTCCACCACCGCTGCCGCAACGCGGGCGAGACCGCGGTGGAGGCGCTGGCCCAGGCCGTTGCCACCTGGCCCGCCCATGAGCAGCCCAAAATCCACTTCAGCAGCCCGCGCACCGAGCTACGCCGCCTGGTGCGCCAGGGGCAGCCCCAGCTCTTGCTGCCCCTTCCCAACCAGCACAGTGACTTCGTCCACCCCTTTGAATTCGTGGACTTCCTGCGCACAGCCCGCGCCGCCGGGGTGCGCCCCTTTGATATTATGATTGAAGCCAAGGCCAAGGAGCTGGCCGTGCTGCGCCTGCGTGACCAGGTAGGCCACTACGCGCCCGATCTGGCGCAGCTCCTGGGCTAGACTTGGGCGGCGCGAGCCGGCTGTCGCCGGCCCAGTTCCCGCTAGCTTCGTTCGTCGCTAGCCTCTTGAGTTCAGCGCCAGCTCATTGATCACCGCGGTGACGCCCGGCTGGCGAGCGACCAACTCCGCGGCGGTACGGGTCTCCGCGCCTTTGACTTGCCCGACCAAGGTCACCACCCCACGGTCGGCAATGACCTCGATCACAGCATCCCTGGTACGCGGATCGGCGGCCAGCGCAGCGCTCACCCGGTTGACAAGCTCTCGCGAGTCCAGCGCCGGCCAGGTCGCCGCTGCGTGCCCCGCAGCACTATCCACAGGACCGCCGGCTACAGGGCTGCCTACCGGCGCGCCAATAACCAGCTCATTCTCAACATCAATGACCCCCGGCACCAAGCGCGCCAGTTCCTCCGCATGGCGCCGGCCCGCCTCGCTCGGGACCGACCCGGTGAGCCGGACGATCCCGCCGTTGACCGCAGCGGTTACCCCCCGAAAGGCCGGCGAATCTTCCGCCAGCAGCGCCCAGTTCACCGCGTCAAGCACCTCTGTATCCGGCCGCGGTGTATAGCGCGGCCAGCCGTCTACATCATCCTTGTTCACCAAGACCAAGATGTGATCCTCGTCAATCGTCTCCACATCGGCCATGGGGATCACGTAGTAGGTGGGAACGATGCCCCGGCGCATCACAATCTCGGTGAGCTGGCCGGTCTCGCCGTCAATGACAACGTGGTCCACATGCCCCAGGGTCTCGCTCAGATTCTCGACGCCGGTCTTGCGCCCGATGATCGCCATGCCGGCGGCGACGCCGTCGCGCAGCCGCCGGCGCACCATGGGCGTCGCGCGGTCGAGGACCGGGCCGTAGCCCGATGCCAGCCCTGAGGTGTGGGGCATGACTGGGGCATCCGGCGCCGGCTCCTTGATCTCGAACTCGCGATACTCAGCAAAGCTGCTCAACTCATCACTGTAGAGGTCAAGCGTGATCTTCTCCGGCGTCGCGTGGGCAACCGTAGACACCGGCACCACTCGCGCGTGTTTCTGCAACAATCCCTGCTGGATGATCAAATCCGACACAGCCTGGTTTTCAGGAGCTACTACCACATTCATTAGCTTGCCGCACTGTCTGTCTCGGCAATGGACGGCAGCGCCAATATGCAGATCAAGCCTTGCCATCTTGTTACCTCCCTTGTCGCCTTCGATGCGACAACCTTCATACCCCTACGGCCTTGCTGGCCGCGGCTGCGGTCGCCAGGCCGCTGTCCGCTACAAGCTCCCCGGCTTAACTCTATGCGCAGAGACGCGGGAAAGCTTCCCATCCTCAGGACGGGATACCGACGTTTGTCCTACTGCTCTTTGATGTTTTCCAGGCGCAGGCCCTGGGTTAGCTCCTCACCAGGGGCAGCCGCATCAGGACACGCCCAGCCGAAGAACCCATATTGGGAGAACGCATATTGGAGGAAAGCCGCCGCCTTCCGGTCAAGACGGGCGCGGCGCTCAGGAAGGCTGCAAAGGGGTTGACGGAGTTTGCAGCGGGTCCGCCCACGGGGCGCGGGTCAAGATGGGCTGCACTTCGGGGCCGCGGGCGCCGGGGACAAGCCGCCCGGCAATCACTTGGGGGTCATGCTGGAAGACCAGCAGCGCCTCTTTCTCCTGGGCTTCGTGGCGCAGCCGCCGCTTGGTCTCGATGCTGGTCATCGGATAGATGTCATAAGAGGGCACCCAGGCGAGCCGCTCCAGGTGGACGGCCCAGCTACAGGCGTCGCCCAAAAAGAGCAGCGCCTCGCCGCCATCCTCTACCCAAACCACTTGCAGCGCCGCGGTATGGCCGGGCGCGATGTCGGTACGGACGGCCCGTCCGAGCCGCTGCGGCCCATCCACGATCTCAAACTGGCCGCAGGCGAGCAGCGGCTGCCAGTTGTCGGCGATGTAGGTGGCTGCGGTGCGCTCGTTGGGAAAGCTGGCATCGGCCAGGTCAATGCGCTGGCCCAAATACCGGGCGCGGGGAAAGGTCGGAACGACCGGGCCGGGGCTGCCGTCCGGCGTATCCCAACGGGTGCCGCCGCCCGCATGGTCGTTGTGGAAATGGGTGAGCAGCACCACGTCCACATCCTCTGGACGAAAGCCGGCTTGCGCCAGCGACTGCACCAGCCGCAACCGGCGATCATCCAACCCCAGGATTTGGCGCTGTTTGGGCGTGTGCTTATCGCCGATGCCTGTGTCCACCAGGATCAGCCCAGCGTCCGACTCGATCAGCAGCGTGCGCAGATCATTGGGCACCTGATTGCGCTCATTGGGCTGGATGACCCGCTGCCACATGACCCTGGGCACCACCCCAAAAAACCCGCCGCCATCCGCGACATTCAGCCCATCGCTCAAAATGTGGCACCGGATACTGCCGACCTGCACCGTGTAGACCATGCGTCCTTTCCTCCTGCCTATCATGATCCTAAGAGCTCCGTTGCCCGCGCGCCGGGTGGATTGTACCATAGCGCCCCCTGAATTCTTCGGCAAATTGATTAATCCGCCATTTGCCGCTAGAATAGAGCCGCGTATGCAAAAGCTCATCAATGACCCGGCGGATGCGGTGCTGGAAAGCCTGCAAGGGCTTCAGCTTGCCTACCCCGATCTCCTACGCGTCCATTATCACCCCCACTTCGTCGCGCGGGCGGATGCACCCGTCGCCGGCAAGGTCGCGATCATCAGCGGCAGCGGCAGCGGCCATGAGCCGCTCAACGTCGGCTATGTCGGGCGCGGCATGTTGGACGCTGCCTGTCCTGGCCCCATCTTCACCAGCCCTACCCCCGATCAATACCTGGCGGCCACCCGCGCCGTCTATGGGGGGGCCGGCGCGCTCTACATCGTCAAAAACTACACCGGCGGTGTGCTCAACACCTCGATGGCCCTTGACCTGGCCCGCGAGGAAGGGTTTGAGGTGGCGTCGGTGCTGGTCAACGACGATGTCGCGGTCGAGCAATCGGCCAATCGCCGGGGGATGGGCGCCGCGGTGGTAGTCGAGAAGATTGCCGGCGCAGCCGCCGAGGCCGGCCGGTCGTTGACGGAGGTCGAGGCCGTGGCCCGGCGGGTCATCGAGGGGACGCGCAGCATGGGCGTGGCCTTGAGTAGCTGCACCTCGCCCAGCCTGGGCCGCCCTACCTTTCACCTGCCCGACCATCAGATCGAGGTGGGCGTGGGCATCCACGGCGAGCCGGGCCGCCGCCGCCTTCCCCTGAGTCGCGCCGACGCCATCGTGGACTTGCTGGTAGAGCCGATCCTGAAGGACCTGGCCCTCTGCGCCGGCGACCAGGTGCTGGCGATGGTAAGCGGGTTAGGCGCGACCCCACAACAGGAGCTTTACATCGCCTTTCGCCATGTGCATGAAGTCCTGAGCCAAAACGGCATTCGGGTCGAGCGGCGTTTGGTAGGCAATTTTCTGACCAGCCTCGATATGGCGGGTTGTATCGTCACGCTGGCGAGATTGGACCCGGAGTTGATCGCCTTGTGGGATGCGCCGGTTCGCACCCCGGCGCTGGTTTGGTAGCTGTTCTCATCCATCGTAGGCGCAATCGCGCCAAGGCAAGTGACCTATGGGCCAGGAGATCACACTGGCGCAGTTCCGGCGTTGGCTGCTGGTCTATGCAGACCGCATCGCCGCCGAGGAAGCCTATTTGACCGAGCTGGACGCCGCCATCGGCGATGCTGACCACGGGGCCAACATGCACCGCGGCATGAGTAAGGTGCGCGACCGGCTGGCCGACCCAAGCCTCCAGGCCGGCGATATCAGCGCGCTGCTGCGCATCGTCGCCATGACCCTGATCTCTAGCGTCGGCGGCGCAGCCGGTCCCCTCTACGGCGCGTTCTTCCTGCGTGCTGCCCAAGACAGCGCCCAAGCCCATGCCGGAGACGCCGTCACGCTTGAGCGGCTGGCCGCCATGTTCCGCAGTGGGCTGGAGGGGGTGCAGCAGCGCGGCAAAGCCCAGCTCAACGACAAGACCATGATCGACGCGCTCCAGCCTGCCGTCGAGGCGCTGGAGGCTGCCGCCGAAAATGGGGCCACCGTAAGCGAGGCGCTCCAGGCCGCGCGCGCGGCCGCCGAGAAGGGCGCGCGCCACACCATTGCCATCCAGGCCAACAAGGGCCGCGCCAGTTACTTAGGCGCACGCTCCATCGGCCACCAAGACCCCGGCGCGACCAGCGTCCTCTTTCTCATCGAGGCGGCCGCCACGGCCTTGGGCCAGGAAGCGCCTGTCAACCAACCCGCCACACGCGCATAAGAGCGAGCCGACCCATGCCAGACCTTGTAGGCGCAATTGACTCCGGCACCACCAGCACCCGCTTTATGCTCTTCGACCAGACCGGCGCGGTCGTTGCCTATGACCAGCGCGAGCATACCCAGATCTTCCCCCAGAGCGGCTGGGTAGAGCACGACCCGGAGGAGATTTGGGAGCGTACCCGCCAGGTCATCGGCGCGACGCTCGCCAAGGCCGAAGTCAGCGCCGCCGGCATTGCCGCCATCGGCGTCACCAACCAGCGGGAGACCACCCTTCTCTGGGACCGGCGCACGGGCAAGCCCATCTACAACGCCATCGTCTGGCAAGATACCCGCACCGACCGCATCTGCCGAGAGCTGCAAGACCAGGGCCATGCCGATACGATCTACGCCAAGGCCGGGCTGCCCATCGCCACCTACTTCTCCGGCCCCAAGATCCGCTGGCTCCTGGACAATATACCGGGCGCACGCGCCCGGGCCGAGACGGGCGACTTGCTCTTTGGCACGGTGGATAGCTGGCTCATCTGGCGGCTGACCGGCGAGCACGTCACCGACCCCACCAACGCCAGCCGCACCATGTTGATGAACCTGGAGACGCTGGATTGGGACGATGAGCTGCTGGAGATCATGCAAGTCCCGCGCAGCCTGCTGCCCGCCATCCGCCCCAGCAGCGACCCGGCAGGCTACGGCCAGACCCAGAGCGACGGCCCCTTCCGCGGCCGGGTCCTCGTCTGTGGCAATTTGGGCGACCAGCAGGCCGCCACCGTCGGCCAGAGCTGTTTCTCCCCCGGCGAGGCCAAAAACACCTATGGCACCGGCTGCTTTATGCTGCTCAACACCGGCTCCGCCATTGTGCGCAGCCGCAACGGGCTGATCACCACCGTCTGCTACCAGCTTGGCGGCCAGCCTGCGGTCTATGCACTAGAGGGGTCTATCGCCATGGCCGGCGCCACTGTTCAATGGCTGCGCGACAATCTGCGGCTGATTGACCATGCCGCCGAAAGCGAGGCGCTGGCCGCCAGCGTGCCCGACAGCGGCGGCTGTTATTTGGTTCCGGCCTTTAGCGGTTTGTTCGCCCCCTATTGGCGGAGCGATGCCCGCGGCGTGATCGTCGGGTTGACTCGTTATGTCAACCGCGCTCACATCGTGCGCGCGGCCTTGGAGTCCATTTGCTACCAGACGCGCGAGGTGTTGGAGGCGATGAACGCCGATAGCGGCGTACCCTTGCGCTCGCTCAAGGTGGATGGCGGGGCGACGGCCAACAACTTCCTGATGCAGCGCCAGGCCGACATCCTGGGCGTTGAGGTGATGCGCCCCAAAATTGCCGAGACCACGAGCCTGGGCGCTGCCTACGCGGCGGGGCTGGCCGCCGGCTTTTGGGATTCGCTGGAGGGGCTGCGCGCTAACTGGCAGATGGACCGCTGCTGGACGCCGCAGATTAGCGAGACGGAGCGCGAGGCCGGCTTCGCCGGCTGGAAAAAGGCGGTCACCCGTACTTTTGATTGGGTTCCGTGAGCGGATTCTGGACTAGGCTTTCACCGGATCGCCGGATGGAGCTATTACACGGTGGACCGGCTCATGATCCATTTGGTGATTGTCTCCCACTCCCGCCAGATCGCCGAGGGCGTGGCCGAGTTGGCCCGGCAGATGGCCCCGGAGGGGCTGGCGATCAGCGCGGTGGGGGGCATCGAGGAGGACGGCGTCCTGCTCTTGGGCACCGACGCCGCCCAGATTGCCGCCGTTCTCCAAGAGAAGACTGGACCGGATGGCGCGCTGCTGCTGGTGGACTTGGGCAGCGCGATCATGAGCGCAGAGATTGCACTGGAAATGTTGGAGCCGGAGCTGCGCGCGCGTTGCTGCATCAGCAATGCGCCGCTCGTCGAGGGCGCGATTGTGGCCGCCGTGGAAGCCGGCCTCAACCACAGTCTGGAGGTGGTGAACCAGGCCGCCGAGGCCGCCGCCGCCATGCCCAAGGTCTTGCGCGACCCCTGAGCCGGCGCAGAGGCATGATCATGGGGGACCTATTAGGCTCAATTCGGGAGTTATGAATACCCAACCTCTCTCGACCGATTGCACCATTACCCATCCCCTTGGGCTGCACCTGCGCGTGGGCAAAGACTTGGTGACGGTCGCCAACCGCTTTCGCGCCACCATCACTGCACAAAACCTGACGCGCCCCTCGCCGGTCGTGGACGCCAAAAGCATCCTACAGTTGATGCAGCTCCAGGCCCGCCAAGGCCACACCCTGCGTCTGTCGGCAGACGGCCCCGATGCCCAGGAGGCATTGGCTGCCCTGGCGCGCCTCTTTACCTCCGGCGACTTCACGCCTACCGATCCGGCCGCGAGCGGGCGTAGCGGCGAGGGCGGCGCCCCTGCGCTATGACTGTCGTCCTGCGCGGTTTAGCCGCTGCACCCGGTATCGGCATCGGCGTCTTGGCCCTCTACCACCCCGGCCAAATCGTGCCCGATCTGAGCCGCCACCCGGCCGGCCATCCCGACCAAGAGTGGCAGCGCTTTCTCGAAGCCCACGCCCTCGTCGCCGCCGACCTGGAGCGCCTGGGCCAAAGCGACAATAGCCTCATCGCCGAGATCTTTGCTGCCCACCAGGTAATCCTCCAAGACCGCACCCTGCTGGATTCGATCCGCACCGTCATTTATGACCAGAAGACCAGCGCCGTCGCCGCCACCCAGCAGGTGATCGGCGAGCTGGCCGAGATGTTCCACTCTTTCGAGGATGAGTACTTTGCCGGCCGCGCCCAAGACATTCTGGACATTGGCGAGCGCCTGCTCACCCACTTGGGGGCCGACCTGAGCCGCGCCGCCCTGTCGCGGCTGCCTCCCCAAACCATCCTGGCCGCCGATGACCTGACGCCATCGGACCTGGCCCAACTGCCCGCCGGCCATGTGCTGGGCATCGCCCTTGCCTACAGCACCCCCACCGCCCACTCGGCCATCCTGGCGCGCAGCATGGGGATCCCCATGGTCTGCGCCCTGGGCCAGGCCTTGTTCCGGCTCACGCCCGGCCAGAACGCCATTGTAGACGGCAACAGCGGTCGTCTGCTGGCCGCGGTGAGCGAGGAGGAGATGACCCAATATGCGGCGGAGCGCCAGCACTACCTAGAGGAAGGCGCCGTCGCCCTCTCTCATGCCCAGGCCCCGGCGGTCACAGTAGACGGGGTCACGGTGCCCGTCCTGGTCAACGCCAACAGCCCTCAGGAGGTAGCCCAGAGCCGGGCCGTGGGCGCCGACGGCGTCGGCCTGCTGCGCACCGAATACCTCTTTCGCGGCCGGGCGACGCCCCCCACCTTTGCCGAACAGCAGGCAACCTACGCCGCATTTATGGCGCAAGTGGACCACCAGCTCACCGTGCGCGCGCTGGACGCCGGCGGCGATAAGCCGGTCCCGTTTATCGCGCACCACCGGGAGGACAATCCCTTCCTGGGGTTACGCGGCATCCGCTTGCTCATCGAACAGCCGGAGCTGCTCCGCACCCAGTACCGGGCGCTCCAGGCTGCCGCCTGCGACGCGCCGCCCCACCTGGATGTGCGCTTTATGCTGCCGATGATCAGCACCGCGGAGGAGATCGTCGCGGTGCAGGCCATCTTAGATGAAGAGGACCCATGCCTGCTCCAGGGCAAGGAGCTGCCGCGCCTCAAGCTCGGCATTATGATCGAGGTGCCCTCGGCCGCGCTCATTGCCCACCGTCTGGCTCCCTATGTAGACTTCTTCAGCATTGGCACCAATGACCTGGCCCAGTACGTGCTTGCCAGCGACCGCACCAATAGCACTGTCGCCCGGCTGGCCGATCCCCTCCACCCGGCGGTGCTCCGGCTGATCAAGCTGACCTGTGACGCCGGGCAAGCCTTCGGCAAGCCGGTCTCCCTCTGTGGCGAAATTGCGGGCGACCCCGCCGCCGTGCCGCTGCTCTTGGGGTTGGGCGTCACCGAGTTGAGCGTCCCCCTGCCCGCGGCGCCACTGGTCAAAGAGACCGTGCGCCATGTGGACCTATCCTCCTGCCGCGCCCTGGCCGAGGCTGCGCTGGAATGTGACTGTGCAGCCGCCGTGCGCGAACTGCTAGCCCAGCCCTAACCCTAAAAGGTATCCGCCTATGTTCATCCTTGCTCCGCTGTCGATCCGTCCCGATGCCGCCGGGCCGGCGCTGTTGGTCGGTCTTGGCGTCATCGCCGCCCTGGCGCTTGGCGTCATCTTGCTGGTTGAAGCCCTGATTTTGTGGCGGCTCGGTTGGGCGAATTTTTGGCGCTCATTGGCCGGCGCGTTGGTCGCCAATATCGCCTCTTCCGCTGTGGGCCTGATCTTTGTTGTGTTCCAACCGCCGTCGGTCATCGTTTTCCTGGTCTTAAGCTTTGTGGCGTCGGTGGTGGTGGAGGCGGGCGTCCTGATGCTTTTCAAACGCAACGCCGTGGCCGAAAACTGGCGCGCCTCGCTCATCATCAACGTCATCAGCTATGTGCTGGTCGGGCTGTTGCTGGCGCTGGCCGGCGGGGTCTAGGAGCTTGTTATGCTGACCGAGAATCGCTACCGGCTCCCGATCCTGTTGGGTCTGGCCCACGGCGTCTCCGACGGCGCCGCCGGCTGGCTGCTGGGCAGCCTGGTCCACGACCTATCCCTAAACCAGGTGATGCTGTTGGTGCTGCTCTACAATGTACTGGCCTTTGGCGCGCAGCCGGTCGCCGGGCTGCTGGCCGACCGCTGGCAGCGCCCGCGGCTCGCCGCGATTGCCGGGCTATGCTGCAATGGCGCAGCGTTGCTGCTGGCTCCGTGGGAGGCGCGGCTGGCCGTGCTGCTGGCGGGCCTCGGCTCGGCCCTGTTTCACGTCGGCGGCGGCGGCCTGGCCCTCTGTGTGACGCCCGGCCGCGCCAGCGGCCCCGGCCTCTTTGCCGCGCCGGGGGTGCTGGGGTTGGCGCTGGGCGGCGCGCTGGCCG
>DATLZJ010000911.1:0-4372 GCA_035574055.1 Caldilineaceae bacterium | reverse complement strand
CCGCCAGTGGCATCAATGCAAAATAGCCAATGACACTAGGATCATGAATCGTTTGGAACACGTAAACGTGAGCATAAACAGTGCCCCCATATACTAACAAAAGGATTGCTACAGATATACTTCTTACAAATCCTGCCCGTACAAGAATAAGGCCACCACAAAAAACTAAGATAAGGGCGCTCTGGATATAGATAAAACGCAGCCGGACAAACGCTCCAAGTTGATTAGAACTAAAGAATAGAGGAATGGTTAACAGCAACAGCAGCCCAATAAAGAGCCAGAGAAAGAGATAGAGCCAGTGCGCAGCTCTCGTCTTCTCCGGCTCCGGGAACGTAGGTGGGCGGAAAAGTTGCTGGATGAAGGCAATTATGGGGTTAAGACGACTCAGCTTCAACATCCGGACCGCACCCAAAAAGAGAACTTAGGACCAATGACAAAAAGCGCAGACTGGAGCTGCGCACGCAAGGCCAATAGCAGTCTAGCTTTCAAACAATTCGCTGTCAAGCTGCCCGCGAATCTCATGCCTGCTCACTCTGGTCTCGCGCACGAGCCTACGCCGCTGCGCACCTTCAGGCTCTATGACCGGTAAAAGGGTCTCCAGCGCCGGCCCCTCGAGCCGCGCCGGCACATTCTGGCCAAACGCCGCTCTACCCCCGAAGCCGTTGACACCCGCATTGGGTTGCATTAGAATCAAGATAGACAGTGATCATCGGTCCTATCGCGACTCCTTCAATTGTACCCTCCTGATTATGACGCAACTCCTTCACACTTAAACCCGCCATTTGACCTATTCAGAATGGACTTTTGCTATGCTTACTCCCAACGGGGTCCCATCTCAAGCGACGTCGCAAGCGTTACGGGGCATCTTTGTGCCCACATTGACGCCGGTACACGCGGACCTCAGCCCTGATCTGGACCGCTGGATTGACCACTCGCGCCGGCTGTTGCAGATGGGCTGCCACGGGCTTTGTCCCTTTGGCACCACCAGCGAAGCCAATTCATTTGGACTGTCCGAGCGCATGGAGATGCTGGAGGCGCTGGTAGCCGCGGGCATCCCGGCGGCCCAGTTGATGCCAGGCACAGGAACCTGCGCCATCCCCGATACAGTGCGGCTCACCGCCCACGCCGTCGGGTTAGGGTGCAGCGGCGTGCTGTTGTTGCCGCCCTTCTATTACAAAGGCGTCAGCGATGATGGTCTCTTTCGCAGCGTAGCGGAAGTGATCGAGCGGGTGGGCGATGCGCGGCTGCGCATCTATTTATATCATATCCCGCCCGTGGCGCAGGTCGGGTTTAGCCTCGCGCTGATCGAGCGGCTGATTGACGCCTATCCCGGCGTTGTGGTGGGCATCAAAGACAGTTCCGGCGACTGGAACAACCTCCAGGCCCTGTTGACCCGCTTCCCCGGCTTTGGCATCTTCACCGGCTCCGAGCGGTTTCTGCTGCCAACACTGCGCGCGGGTGGGGCCGGCAGCATCAATGCCGTCGCCAATGTGATCGCGCCCCTCCAGCGCCGGCTATATGACCAGCAAGATTCGCCCAACGCCGAGGCGCTGCAAGAGGAGATCAACCGTCTGCGCCAAACCTACAAGGACTACCCGGCTATCCCGTCGCTCAAGCAGATCATGGCCTATCTCCGCCGCGACCCGTCCTGGCTACACCTGCGCCCGCCGCTCACCGCGTTGAGCGCAGAGCAGGCACAGACGCTGATTGCCAACCTGGAGGCGTCAGGGGTTCTTGCTGCCCAACAGGGCTAGCCTCAAATGCCACCCCCAACCGATTGGATATGCAGGAGCCTGCCATTGCCAACAGGCTCCTGCTGTTGCCAGACACTCTCCAGCGAAATCACGGGGACACCATTGGCTTGTGGCAGCGACGGCAGAAGCGTGGGTCAATGCCGCTTCTATTCCTTTAGGCCGCTACTGGTGATCGCCTGGACATAGTACCGCTGGAACGGGAGCAACAAGAGAATCGGCACAATGGCCGCGAGCATAGAGCCGGCCAAAAGCTCATTCCATAACGTCTGAAACTGCCCAACCGCATTAGATATCTCGACCTGTACCACGCGCAGCTCAGGTCGTGGCGCGACCAGCAAGGGCCAGAAGAACGCATCCCATTGGGAGAGGAAGAGCAGCAGCGCCGCGGTGATCAGCACCGGCGTCGAGAGGGGCAACACAACATCTATAAATAGACGCCCCCAGGAGGCGCCATCCACGCGCGCCGCGTCGATCAGGTCTTGGGGGATCTCCTCAAAGAACTGGCGGAACAAAAAGATGACCAGGCTGCTCGCCAGACCGGGCACGATCAGGCCCTGCCAGGTGTTGATCCACCCCAGATCATTGACCAGAATAAACCGCGGAATCGCGGTTAGGTCAACCGGGATCAGAAAGGTGACCAGGATGATAAAAATAAAGAGCGGGCGCTTGCCCCAAAACTCAAAGCGCGCAAAGGCAAACCCGGCCATTGCATTGATCGTGCCGCCAATCAGCACAACCGCCGCGCCCAGGATCAAGGTATTGATCAGCGATCTGCCAAAGCCCCGCGCAAACAGGTTTTGATAAGCTTCTAGGGTAAAGTCTACGGGCAAAAAGGCGCGCCACGAAAATGGATAGGCATATCGAAAGACCAGATCATTGGGCGTGAATGAAGCTGCAATCGCCCACAACAAGGGGACGATCATGATCGCTGCAACCAGCGCCAAAAGCACATAGATGATGATTTGCTCGACGAGCGCCCGCCGGTAACGCAGACTGGCGCGGGGGCGCGTGCTTACGCTAGTCGGCAATGTGGTCGCCTGTTCTGTCATACCCTCGCCTCTGTCCTCTCTACGCACGCTCGCGCAACAAAAAGAACTCAAAGCCGATGACGACAAAGACGATGATCAGCATGACCCAGAGCATGGCCGCCGATGCGCCCAGATCACCGTATACGAAGCCACGCCGGTAGGTCTCATACATGATCAAATTGGTCGAAAGCTGCGGTCCACCCTGCGTCAGCAGGAGGATCGGGGCGAAGAGCAGGAAGTTCGCCACCGTATCGGCGACGAGCACAAAGATCAATACGCCACGCAGCAAGGGAAAGGTCACGCGCGTAAAAAGCTGCCAACGGGTTGCGCCATCTATCTTGGCGGCCTCGATGACCGCTTCGGGTATGCCCTGTAACCCCGCGAGAAAAAAGAGCGCCCAGAGCGGCACGCCTTTCCAGGTTGCCAAGATAATGATTGACCAAAGCGCATGGCTCGGCGCCGTCAGGAAGGGTTGTGCCGGGATGCCCAACAGGGCCAATACACCGTTCACAATGCCTGAGTTGCTGTCCAACATCAAACCCCACACGATCGTGGTGACATTGATGGATACGGCTACCGGCAATAGATAGATGCTGCGAAAGAGGGCAATGCCTCTCACCTTCTGATTCGCCAGCACCGCAAGGGCCAGCGCCAGCGTTACCTGGATCGGATTGACCAGCAGGCTGAAGATCACAGTAACTTGGAGAGATTTCCAGAAGACCGGATCATTGAAAATACGCTGGAAGTTCTCCAGCCCCACAAAGATGCGACCGCCGCTCACCAAAGAGTTTGCATGAAGGCTTTCGTTGAGCGTGGCAATGGTGGGGAAGAGGTTGAAGGTGAGGAGCAAGGCGACGGCAGGGGCCAGAAAGAGGTATGGTATCCAACGTTCACGGGTGGACATAGCGAAGCGCCTCACATGCTCTAGCGACTGGTCACCCAGCCGGCCAGGTGGGATCGAGACCTTACATTTCCCTCAGCCTCGATCCCACCCGGCCTGCTATTCTAGCGAGTGTACTTGACCATCTCGCTTTCAATGCGCTCTACGGCCAGATTGAGCGCTTCCTCGACATTGGCGCCGTTGCGAATGTCATCGAAGGTGTTCTGCAGAATCTGCTCGTATTCCAGGTATCCCGGCGTGACCGGGCGGGGCACAGGGTTCACCGTCGCCTCATCGGCAGCGACTCTCAGATAAGAAGCCGGCGGTTCAGCAAACTGCTCGTCGGTCTCGAACAAGGCCAGCACAGACTTCTGAGCAGGGAAGTCGCCGCTGCCGATGCGCCACCAAGTCTCGGCGCCTTTCCCCGTGGAAATCCAGCGCACAAAGCGAGTCGCGGCTTCCGCCTGCTCGGTATTCCGGTTCACACCGATGTGCCAGCTTCCCGTGGGGGTAACGATCTCGCCCGCCTCGAAGTAGGGGTGTCGCGAGACGCCCCAGTTGAAGGCGATTTCTTCACGGATGAAGCGATTGATGTTCCACGGCCCGGCGATGTACATGGAGAGCTTGCCGGCGGCAAAGAGATCACTGGCCGGCACCGTATCATCCGGCGGGGCTGCCTTGAGCACGTTGAACATATCGGAGTAATAGGT
>DATLZJ010000910.1:0-8834 GCA_035574055.1 Caldilineaceae bacterium | reverse complement strand
GCGATGTGACCTCAACCGATGTGGCCTCAACCGATGTGACCTCAACCGATGTGGCCTCAACCGATGTGGCCTCAACCGATGTGGCCTCAACCGATGTGGCCTCAACCGATGTGATCGCAATAGCAACCGGCGCGGACGAGGGATGCGCCGCCTCCCCCATCCGCTGGGCATGGACGGCGCAGTAGATGGAGCCGGGTTGCGCCGGCCGTTTGCAGGGCGCGCCCGCCTTGGTGATTGCCTGGCACGGCTGTCTGGCAGCGTCCATCTATCCTCCGTTGCCTGCTGGCATGAGGCCCCCGGTCTGGGGTGGGGAGTGGAGCGCAGGCCGGATGGAGCGGGCCTGCCGCCTGATATATAATGCTTCACACGGCTCTTGTCAAATGGCTCGGCTCAAATCGCTCGGCGCGGGCAGGGCAAGGGCCGCGCCTGCGGTTTGCCCCCTTTGGGCGGCTGAACGAGGGAAGCAGCGAGAAACGACGAAGCAGCGAGAAACGAAGAGGTGGCTAGAAGAGGCAAGGGCTATGCGCGCACTGTTGGAAAAGCTACACCTGCAAGAAGTCAACGCCGGGGCCTGCTTTGGCCCCGACGGCTGGATCGAGGACCCAAAGGGCCAGCGTCTGGTTTCCTATAACCCCACCACCGGCGAGCCGATCGCCGCTGTCGTTCAGGCGACCGCATCCACCTATCATACCGTCGTGGAGCAGGCCCAGCAGGCATTCCTGGACTGGCGAATGCGGCCCGCGCCCAAGCGCGGCCTGGTCGTGCGCGACCTGGGCAACGCGCTGCGCGAGGCGCTGGAGCCGTTGGGAGAGATGGTGAGCCTGGAGATGGGCAAGATTCGGGTCGAGGGGATCGGCGAGGTCCAGGAGATGATTGATATCTGCGATTTTGCGCTGGGCCTGTCGCGCCAGCTCTACGGGCTGACCATGCACTCGGAGCGCCCGTTCCACCGCATGTACGAACAGTGGCACCCGCTCGGCCCCATCGGCATCATCACCGCGTTCAACTTTCCGGTGGCCGTCTGGTCGTGGAACGCTGCCATTGCCGCAGTCTGCGGCGACACGATGGTCTGGAAGCCGTCGCCGGTGACCCCGTTGGTCTCGCTGGCGGTGCAGCACATCTGTAACCGGGTGATGGCCGACCACGGGTTGAGCGGCCTCTTTACCATCGCCATCGGCCCGAATGAGGAGGTGGGCGAGGCCATGATCGCAGACCACCGGCTGCCCCTGATCAGCTTCACCGGCTCGATCCGGGTGGGCCGGCATGTGGCCGAGGTCGTAGCCCGCCGGCTGGGCCGCGCCTTGCTGGAGCTGGGCGGCAACAACGGCATCATCGTGACGCCCGACGCCAATCTGGACCTGGCCGTGCGCGCCATTGTCTTCGGCGCAGTGGGCACAGCAGGCCAACGCTGCACCACCACCCGCCGCATCATCGCCCACGAAACCATTGTGGATGAGCTGACTGACCGGCTGGCGAACGCCTATCGCAGTGTCCCCATCGGCGACCCGCTCCAGCCGGGGACGCTGATGGGGCCGCTGGTCAACGAAGCCGCGGTCGAGAAGATGATGGCTGCGCTGGAGACGGCCCAGGCGCAAGGCGGCCGCATCGTGACCGGCGGCAAGCGGCTGCCGGCCTTGGGGCCGACCTTTGTCGAGCCGGCGATTGTACGGATGCCCGGCCAGACGCCGCTGGTTTGTGAGGAGACCTTTGCGCCGATCCTCTATGTGCTGGCCTACCGGACATTGGAGGAGGCGATTGAGCTGCACAACGGCGTGCCCCAAGGACTCTCCAGCGCGATTTTCACGACCAACCTGCTGGCCGCCGAGCATTTTCTCTCCCATGCCGGCTCCGACTGCGGCATTGCCAATGTCAACATCGGCACCAGCGGCGCCGAGATCGGCGGCGCCTTTGGCGGGGAAAAGGAGACCGGCGGGGGTCGCGAGTCCGGCTCAGACGCCTGGAAGGCGTATATGCGGCGGCAGACCAACACCATCAACTGGTCCACCGACCTACCGCTGGCGCAAGGGATTCAGTTTGGTTGAAGAACCGTTGTGGCTCCGAGTAAGCCCCTGAGCCATCCGCGCGTCCGGCAAATGAAAGAGACCTTGCCTGCTGTCAAGGTCTCCTTCGTTGCCTCTATACCTGGCCGTCTCAAAGCTCCAGGGGGACATGGGCTGTGACTCGGTTCGACCGTTCGGCTTACCTGGTCTCTCCGTTCTCGTCAGCCCTACCCCACCGGACATAGCCCTCGTCCATCCCGCCGCCCTTCATGCCGGGATGGCCATAGGGCTGGGAGTACCCATTGTCTCCATTGTCCTCGTACCCGCCAGGGTAATAGCCATCGCGCTGGTAGCTGTCCGGCTTGAAGTAACCGTCGGGCTTGTAGCCATAGGGCGAATGGTCTCCGTTGTCTTCGCCGCCATAGTACGGCTTGCCAGCATACTCGCCGTAGCCGTACCCCATGCCCTCACGGTTCTTTCCATTGTCGCCATAGCCATAGGGGCCGTCTCGCATGTCCTGGCCGCCGTAGCCACGGTCTTGAGGACCATAGCCATACGGCTGACCCGGACCGTCATAGCCCTTGTAGCCATCGTTACCGTTGCTATAGCCGCCGTTGCCATAGCCATCATCCCGCTTGTAGCCATCATACCCGTTGTAGCCGTCGCCGGTGTAATTCTCATTGGGGCCGTACTTGCCGCCATCGCTGACGCCATAGGCAGGGATGCAAAGCTCCTGATCGACGTAGATGAGATTGGCATCCTCCAGCCCATTTGCTTCTGCGATGCTAGACTCGCTGACCCCATAGTCCGCCGCGATCCAGGCCAGCGTCTCGCCTTCTGCCACGTGATGGATGGCGACACATGCCACTCGCATGTCATATCCCCTGCCCTTGCTGTCATCGTAGCCGCCATTGGGGCCAGAGGGGCCTTCGGCGTGGGCAACGCCGAACGGCCACAGGAACGCAAGAGCTAACACCAAGCCGGCGCCTGACCAACACCTCGCAACTCGGAACATACGCTGTTCTCCTTTTCAGTTCGCAAGACAATCGGGGGATTCCGGAAAAATTCGGGGGCCAGGCACGAGGGCATGAGCCGCTAGAGTCAAGGCAGCAGAGGTGCATGAGCAGGACCTTTACCTCAGCGGATAGCTCGTTGATGATGACGTAGCAACATGCAAAACGAAACGGCCATCCCGCCAGGCCGAACCATCTTCAAGAACAGGGCAATCGCGAACTAGCAAAACCACCTGAGTAATACCGTACCAGTCATTGCGCGTGCGCGTCCGCACGTCCAGAGGTAGCTGCCAAAGTGCGCGATTGCCCTGCCTTCAAGAAAATTCGAGGTTGACAATTTAGAACTTTTGTTCTATAATGTTCTGTAGGTCTTCCAACAGCGCCGTCTGAGTAGCCCCCACATGCCTTCGTTTTACAACCGGTATCACCAACCCAGGAGGAGTTATGCCAACCAGACTGAACCCCTATCTCAGCTTTCAGGACAACGCCCGCCAGGTCATGGAGTTTTACAAGTCTGTCTTTGGCGGCGATCTTTACGTAACCACCTTCAAGGAGTTCAATGCGTCTCAAGACCCAAGTGAAGACAATAAGGTTATGCATAGTATGCTTGAAGCTGAGAACGGCATTACGCTGATGGCCGCCGATACGCCGGCAAGCATGGAGCACCGCCCCGGAACAAACATAAGTATCTCCCTCAGCGGCGACAACGAAGCAGAGTTGCGGGGCTATTGGGAGAGGCTGTCAGCCGGCAGCACCATCACCATGCCGTTGGAGAAAGCCGCGTGGGGCGACACCTTTGGGATGCTCACCGACAAGTTCGGCGTTACCTGGCTGGTGAATATTTCTGGTCAAGGGACCTAACCGCTGAGGGAGTTCAACCTAGCTGCGTCGAGAAGAAGCTCACTGGTACGGTGAGCTTTTTCTTTGTTTCCCTTCATTTCCCTGCTCCCTTCTTGCGCGGTGATGCCTGCCGTTGTGACGCATTGGGCCAGGGTAAGGTACAATGGGCCGCAAGGCGCAGCCAAGAAAACCTCAACCAACTACGCAAGGAGCACGCGATGAAACTAGAGCATGTTGCGATCAACGTCCCGGAGCCACAGGCGCTCGCCAACTGGTTTGCCGAGCAGATGGGGATGCGCATTGTCATGGCCCAGGAGACGTCACCCTTTATGCACTTTGTGGCCGACGAGAGCGGCAGTATGTTGGAGCTATACAGCAACCCGGCCGCGCCCCTACCCGATTACGCCAATATTCATCCCATCAACCTGCATATCGCCTTCTCGTCCAACGACATCGAGGCCGACCGGGCGCGGCTCATCGCGGCCGGCGCAACGCCGGTGGGCGAGATCGCGACCACAGCCGCCGGCGACCGGCTTGCCTTCTTCCGTACTCCGTGGCAGGTGCCCTTCCAGCTAGTCCAGCGCCGCCGCCCTCTCATCTAAAGCTGTAACGGAAACCTGTAACCAAGCCATCTACGCCAATGCCTGTCTCGGACGGACAAAAAGGGGTGCAGGGGCCGGCGCACATCCGCCGGCCTCCCACTCGTGAAACAGTGTCTGTAGTCTCTGTAACTTGAGGTAGGCCCTCCGGCTGTGCCGGTACACCTCGACCTTTGAACAGAAAAGGAGCAAGATCACACAGGCCAAGCGATGGCGGGCGTGGGCACCGGCCCACCGGCGTCAATTCCCATACCCCTTGACCCACACAGCGCCCGCTCTGGCCCTACCAACCTCTGGAACAGGAGTGACCAAACCCATATGCAGACAACCACCATCTGGCCGGGTAGTCCCTACCCGCTAGGAGCTACCTGGGACGGTGCGGGCGTCAATTTCGCGCTCTTTTCGGAGCACGCAACCGCCGTTGACCTCTGTCTCTTTAATTCACTGGAGGACCGCACCGAAACACTCAGAATCCGTCTTCCTGAATATACCGACCACGTCTGGCATTGTTACCTGCCCTCGGTCCGGCCGGGGCAACTCTACGGCTATCGCGTCCACGGCCCCTTCGCGCCGGAGGAGGGTCATCGCTTCAACTCCAACAAGCTCCTGCTGGACCCATACGCCAAGGCCGTCTCCGGCCACATTGACTGGCACGACGCCGTCTTCGGCTACACCATCGGCCATCAGGCCCAAGACCTCTCCTTCGACGAGCGCGACAGCGCGCCCTACATGCCGCGCTGCATTGTCATTGACCCTGCCTTTAGCTGGGGGGATGACGTTCCGCCGCGCACGCCTTGGCACAAGACCATCGTCTACGAAATGCATGTCAAGGGCTTTACGGCGCTCCACCCGGAAGTGCCCCCGGAGCTGCGCGGCACCTATGCGGCGCTGACCCACCCGTCCGTTCTCGAATATCTGCACCTACTGGGCATCACCGCCGTGGAGCTGATGCCGGTCCACCATTTTGTGCTGGATCGCCATCTCCTGGAGAAAGGGTTGACCAATTACTGGGGCTACAACTCTATTGGCTTTTTTGCGCCGGAGCCGCGCTACTGCACCGACGGCGCCCAGGGCCTCCAGGCAAGCGAATTCAAGACCATGGTCAAGGCGCTCCACCGAGAGGGGATCGAAGTGATCCTCGATGTGGTCTATAACCACACCGGTGAGGGCAACCAACTGGGGCCAACGCTCTCCTTTAAGGGGATTGACAACGTTTCCTTCTATCGCCTCTCGCCTGAAAACAGGCGCTACTACTTCGACTACACCGGCACCGGCAACACCTTGAACGTGGTCAACCCGCGTGTGCTCCAACTCATCATGGACAGCCTGCGCTACTGGGTGACGGAGATGCATGTGGATGGCTTTCGCTTCGACCTGGCCGCAACGCTGGCGCGCGGGCTGCATGAGGTGGACCGGTTGGGCGCTTTCTTTGACATCATTCACCAAGACCCGGTGCTCTCTCAGGTCAAGCTGATTGCCGAGCCGTGGGACCTGGGCGAAGGGGGCTACCAGGTCGGCAACTTCCCGGTCCTATGGGCCGAGTGGAATGGCGAGTACCGCGACAACGTGCGCAAGTTCTGGCGAGGCGACCCAGGGCTGGCCGGCGCAATGGCCTACCGGCTGACCGGCAGCCCCGACCTCTACGAGCGGGGCGGGCGCCATACCTATGCCAGCATCAACTTTGTTACCTCCCATGACGGCTTTACCTTGCATGATCTGGTGAGCTACAACGAACGGCACAATGAGGCCAACGGCGAGAATAACCAGGACGGCCACAGCGAGAATTTCAGTTGGAACTGCGGCGTCGAGGGGCCGACCGATGACCCGGCTATCCTGGATCTGCGCTACCGCCAGATGCGCAACTTTCTGGCGACCCTGTTCCTCTCGCAAGGGGTGCCGATGCTCCAGGCCGGCGACGAATTCGCACGCACCCAGCGGGGCAACAACAACGCCTACTGCCAGGACAACGGCATCTCTTGGGTAGACTGGGAGCTGAACGAGCGGGAGTATGAACTATTGCAGTTCACCCGCTTTCTGATCCGCTTTTTCCACCAGCATCCGGCTCTGCGCCGGCGCCGCTTCTTCCAGGGCCGCCCCATCCGCGGCGCTGGCGTGGCCGACCTTACCTGGTACCGGCCCGACGCCCAGGAATTGACCAATGACGACTGGGAGAACTCCGAGATGCGCGCCTTTGGGCTGATGCTGGCCGGCGACGCCATTGATGAAATGGACCCGCGCGGCCGGCAGATTATGGACGACCACCTGCTACTCTTGTTCAACGGCGCCGCCGCTTCGGTGGAGTTCATCCTGCCGCCCTCCCCTAGTGAGCCGTGGCGTCTGGTCTTTGACACCCGTTTCCCGCTGCCCAAACTGGATGGCTCGCTGACCGCCAATAGACCTTATTCCCTAGAGGCCCGGTCGGTGGCTGTCTTCTACGCGCCGTTACAGCGCGAAGTGGACCAAACGAGAACCGTCAAGGGCCGCGAGGATAGAAAAGGAGTAGACCTACGTGCGGGCCAGATTGCGTGAACAAGCCTATGATGTAGCCGACCTGAGCCGGCCGCTCGGCGCCACCTATTTGGGGGATGGCCGCTGCAATTTTCACGTTTGGGCGCCCTTCGCCAAACAGGTAGAGCTGCGCCTGCTCGACCCGGCTGAGCGCGTGGTCGAGATGCACCCTCAGGATCAGGGATACTTCCAAGTCGCGGTCGCGGGGGTAAACCCTGGCGCCCGCTACTTCTACCGGCTGGACGGCGGCCCCGACCGGCCTGACCCGGCGTCGCGGCTCCAGCCCGAAGGCGTCCATGGGCCAAGCGCCGTCGTGGACCCCGCCTTTGAGTGGAACGACGGCCACTGGAATGGGCTACCCCTCCAGCAATATATCCTCTATGAGCTGCATGTCGGAACCTTCAGCGAGGAAGGCACCTTCGAGGGGATCATCCCCCACCTCGACCGGTTGGTGGACCTGGGCGTCACGGCGATTGAGCTGATGCCGCTGGCCCAGTTCCCCGGCACGCGCAACTGGGGCTATGACGGCGCCTATCCCTTCGCCATTCAAAACTCCTACGGCGGGCCACAGGGCCTGAAAACCCTGGTCAATGCCTGCCACCAGCGCGGGCTGGCCGTCTGTGTGGATGTGGTCTATAACCACCTCGGCCCAGAGGGCAACTATCTATCCGAGTTCGGCCCCTACTTCACCGACCGCTACAAAACCTTGTGGGGCTCCGCCGTCAACTATGATGGCCCCTACAGCGATGACGTGCGCCGCTATTTCATTGAGCACGCCGTCTATATGCTGCGCGACTGCCATGTGGATATGCTGCGCCTGGATGCCGTAGACGCCATCCTCGACTATTCCGCCCGCCCGTTCCTGGAGGAGCTGGCAACGGTGATAGATCGGGAGCGCGCCTGGCTCAACCGCCAGGTCTACCTGATCGCCGAGACCTCCACCAACGACCCTCGTCTGGTTCAGCCGCTGGAAATGGGCGGCACGGGGCTAGATGGCCAGTGGAACGACGAGTTTCATCACGCCCTTCACACCCTGTTGACCGGAGAGCGGATGCAGTACTACGCCGACTATGTAGACCCGGACGGATCGGCGCCCCTCTGGTACCTCGCCAAGGCCATGCGCGAGGGCTATATCTATACCGGCCAATTCTCCCGCCGGATGCACCGGCGGCATGGCCGCTCCTCGCGCGAGCTTCCCAGCCACCGCTTCGTGGTCTTTGCCCAGAACCACGACCATGTGGGCAACCGGATGATGGGCGACCGTCTCTCCACCTTGGTGTCCCTGCAACGGCTCAAGCTGGCCGCCGCGGCCGTGTTGCTCTCGCCCTATATCCCCCTCCTTTTCATGGGTGAGGAGTATGGCGAGACCAACCCCTTTCTCTATTTCGTGAGCCACACCGACCCAGACCTGGTGGAGGCCGTGCGCCGGGGACGCCGGGAGGAGTTTGCCGAGTTTCATACAGAGGGCGAAGCGCCGGACCCACAGGCCGAGGAGACCTTCAACCGCTCCAAGCTCAATCACGCCTTGGTGGAACAGGGATGGCACCGGGAACTGTACGACTTCCACAAGGAGCTGATCCGGCTGCGCAAGACAATCAGCCCACTCCGCTTTCTCAGTAAGGACCATATGGATGTGGAGCCGCTGGGGCCGGGCCGTGTCCTCTACATGCGCCGCTGGTTTGGCGATGACCAGGTAATGCTCCTCTTCAACTTTGATGAGCAACCGCTTAAGGTCAAGGCGCTGATGCCTGACGGATGGTGGCGCAAGATATTGGACACATCGCCCAATGGCAATGGCGGCCCGGATGAAGTCGAGTCTCGCGGCATGGTCGAGCTGATCGCGCCGGCCACAAGCGTACTGCTCTACCGGCGGG
>DATLZJ010000909.1:0-5940 GCA_035574055.1 Caldilineaceae bacterium | reverse complement strand
CCAGGCGAAGAGCGCGTGGCTGCGCTCGCGCAGCAAGAACCAACAAGCCCGCAAGCCATTGATCAAGCCAGGCCGGCGCACCAGCCGCACATCCAGGTCGGAGTAGGGAGACCACGACTGGCGGGTCAGCCCGCCGCGCAGTTCGATCTGCTGGATGGCCGGCTCGCGCCCGGCGCGCGCCTCGAAGCCCTCGACATAGCGCCGGTATTGCTCATAGGTGTGGCGGACCAGCCCAAAATCCTTGCAGAGCGCCACCAAGTGACCGTTGAAAAAGAAATTGAGCGTATGCGCGGCGAGCAGGGCCAGGAGCCAAGCGGGTGGCCCAGGCAGCCAGACGGCCAAGGTCGGCCCCAATAGCAGAGTCAACAGCAGGTCCAACGCCAGACGAAAGCGGCGTTCGGTAGGGTCGGCATACAACATGCTCTGCATGGCCCAATGCATGGCAACGGCCACAGGCATGGCGCTCACCAGTCGTCGGAGTAGATCGGATTCAAACTTGCAGTAGACTTTTCTGGCTCTCACGGATGTACTCGTACCTGTTCAAAGGGTGTGTTTAATTCCGGCATATGCACCAGGTTGCGAATCTGGCGGTTGACTTCTTCAACAGGCAGCCGGCTCGACAGCGCCGGCAGCTTGTAGTCGCTGATCAATCGCTCGAACCCTAGCAGGCGCTCCTCCAGCCGGCGGTCCGCCTCGAGGTCCGCCCGCCGTGCGCGTAAGGTGGCCGCGTCCAGGTTGAGGATGGCGATCTGCGCCCGTCGTGGCAACAGCCGGCGGAAGAGCCGTCCGGGCAAGCGCACGTGGAAGCGGGGGTCGCCCACGGCAAGCGCCAGGTCAACCACCATATCCAGCACGAAGCGTTCACAGACGATGGTGCGCCCGCGCCAGAGTGGTAGATAGATCCTGCCCAGCGCCGCCAGCGCAGCGTCCACCAGTAAGACCCAGGGCAGCAAGGTGCGCAAGAGCCAGGAGCGGCGAAAGTCCCAATAGCCCTGGCGCGTCCCATTGTGCTCCTCGAACCAGCTATGGCCGCGCAGGCGGGCATAGACCAGCAAGGGCGCTGTGAAGAAAAACGGGAAGCGCAGCCATAGGTGCATAGGCGCGCGGCCGGCGGCTTCCAGTTGGGCCAGCAACAGGCGCGCTTGGGTGCTCTTGCCGGTCCCATCACAACCGGTGATATAGATAAACTGGACCGGCGCGCGGGCGGCGGCTAAAGACTTTGAATGAGCTGTGACCATTCCTTTCCCACCTCTTGCCAACGGCGAACGTGAGCCGGCTGTTTGGCTCGCCGGTCCGGCCACTCTGCTGCGGCCTGGCAGATCGCTTGGGCGAGTGAGACCGGGTCGGCTGGAGCAGCCAAATATCCCTGCCCCGGCGCGACCAGCTCTGGTAATGAAGCCACGGTGGTGGTGACAACCGGCTTGCCTAGCGCCTGCGCCTCCAGAACACTGAGCGGGGCATCGGCGGGCACCAGCTCGAAGGGCAGCGCAACGATGTCGCTCGCGGCCACATGGCGCACAAGCTGATCCGGGGCCAGAAAGCCACTGACCATGCGGATATGGGGCTGCACGTCGTTCTGCTGGATCAGGCGGCGCAGCTCGGCGTCCTCGCGCAGCAGCTCATCGCTCCGCCGCCGGTTCAGGATCAAGAGCTTGAGCGCCGGGTGGGCGCGGCGGGCTATCGCCAGGGCGCGCACCAAGGTATGAAGGCCGCGCAGGGGGGCAGGGGAGCCAAAATAGAGCACCACCGTATCGGTGTCGTCAAAACCCAGGGCGCGGCGCAGACGTACATCCTCCCGCCCATCATGGCAGGTGGCGTGCCATTCCTCATCCACGCCCGGTGGAATCACCTTCACCTGATCGCCGCGCAGGCCGGCCGCCAAAAGGCGTTGGCGGGTTGCCTCGGTCTGGACAACCAGGCAGCGCAGCGAGCCGTTGTTGACGGCGCGATGGATGAGCCGGCGGGGCACCATCGCGCCGAGCAGATGGATGGCGCTCAACCGGTAGCCGCGCAGAATGCGTCTGAGACCCAGGCGCAGCAGCTCGCGCGGGGTATACACCAGCCCCGGAAAGATGCCCACAACCGGGGCATCGGGCCAGCCGTCCAGTTGTTGGTGAACAAAGCTGGGCAGCCCCAAATGCCAGAGGATCAGCCCCGGCTTCTGTTGGCGCACGGCGGCCAGCAGCTGGTCATCCCTCCCCCAACGGTAGCGGTTGACCGTAGGCAGCCGGTGGATCGCCACCCCGTCCAACTGCTCGCGGGCCGGATGGTGGGCAATGCCGTCGGTCACGACCGTGACCGGGCGCCCCTGGGCGGCAAGCTGGCGGGCCGTCTCGGCCAAGTAGCGCCACGGCTGGAGCCGGAGATTCTTTGCGGTGAAGCCGCCGGTAATGAGACAGACCGGTTCACCCATTGCCATTTCTACTCGTTCCGTCCAGTCGCGCTCCATCCAGTTCCGTCCCATCCACTAGCGCCCGATAGCAATCCAAATATCCCTGGCCGACCGTCTGCCAGGAGAAGCAGGTTTGGACGGTCTCGCGCGCTGCCGCGCCGAGACGACGGCGCAGGGCCGGGTCGTCCAACAGGCCGCAGACAGCATCGGCCAACTGGTTCGGCGCGTAGGGAGGCGCAAGCAGGCCATTGTGGCCGTGCTTGACCACATCCAATGCGCCGCTCACCGCGGTGGTCACGACGGGCTTGGCGCAGGCCATCGCCTCCAGCAGCACCGTCGGCAGCCCTTCATAGTGGGCCGGATGGACGAAAAGCCGGGCGCGGCGGTAAAGCCGGATCAGCCTTTGGCGGTCACTCACATGGCCCAGGAGCGTCACATGGTTTTGGAGCCTGCGCCGGGCGATTTCGGCGCGCAGCTCCCCCGCCGCCGGCCCATCACCGGCAATCAGGAAGCGGAAGTTAGGATGGCGCTTGATCACCAACTCGGCGCACTTCAACAGGTCGCCCAGCCCTTTGCGTGGCGCCAGGCGGGCCACTGTCAACGCAAAGCCTTGTTCTGTATCGCGCCCCTCATCCACATGGGTGGGGGCGGGGCTGAACATCTCGGTATCCACCCCGTTGCCTAGCACATGTACCTGCTCACGGCGGATGCCATAGGCCGCCAGTTCCTTTGCCACGCTATGAGCCACCGCCGTAAGGGCATCGGCGCCGGCAAAGAGCCGCCGTTCCAGTTGGATGCTGAAGGGCGCCTGGAGCTTGATGGCCCAGCCTAATGCCGAATCGGCGGAGACGGCCGCGGTATCGGCCTGCATGGGCGTGTGGACCGTGACCAGCACCGGACGCCGGGTTTTGGGCAGAGAAACCAGCGGCGAATGCAGATGGAAGACATCCACCTCCGGCTCAAGCCGGCGTACAATGCGCTCGACAAATAGCCCGTGCAGGTGGACATGAACCGGGTAGACGGGCAGAAAGGTGGCCCGCCAAACGGTCATCCCCTCAAGCTGCTCGCGGGTGGTTTGCCCGGCTTGGCCGCGGGTAATGATCTGCACCTGGTGCCCCTGGCGTACCAGAAAGCGCGATAGGTTCCAGGTATAGTGACCAATACCCTCTCGCGGGGGAATGGGCGTGGAGGCAATCATGCAGATACGCACAGGCCCCGATCCTTTCGGAACCAGACTCATATGAACTAGACCTTTAGCAGCCACAGCGGCCGCCGCCGGGCCGGCTGGACACGCCAGCTATCGAGCCGGCGGCGCAGATAGGCCGCCAGCGTAGCCCCCTGTGGAACGGCGGCGGTCAATTTGGGCGCCTCTTCGATGGCGACCCGTAGCGATGCCGGCGACGGCTCATAGACGGTGACGGCGCGGCGTTGGCCGGCCAGCGCCTGGGCAAGCTGGAGCTGGTGGTCATCCACATGCTCGCCCAGATGAAATCGCCGGGGCACGATGACCAGCGGCTTGTTTTGCTGTAGGGCCATGATGATGGCGCCGGCGGCTGCATGGCTGACGATCACGCGCGCATTGAGCATCAGCTCCTCGATATGCTCCCCCGTGGTGAAGGCGAAGGACTCGGCGTGCTGGGGGAGATAGCTGGCGCAGCCCCGTTGGAGCACCACCGGCTCATCCAGTTCGCCCGCCAGCTCGTCCATGGCCCGCACCAGCCGGTCAAAGGCCATGGTGGGATTGGTGCCTACGGTGACGAAGATCAAATCACTGCTCCTTCATATTTGGCCCGTGCGCCGTAACGCTTGAGAAGCTCAGGCCACTGCACAAGAAACTCGTCGGCCACTCGATAGAGCAGCTTGCCGGTCTTGGAGAGGTCATCAATCCGGCACCAGCTTTCGATAAAGATGGTCCGGATGCCCATCAGCTTGGCGAGAAAGAAGAAGGGCAGGGCGATCTCGGCGCCCAGGCTGATGATGACATCAGGCTGCTCGCGGCGGAGAATGGCCGCAACCCGGGGCAGCGAGGCCATGGCCCGCCACGGGCTAGTACCGAATGGCTCCAGAAAATAGGCCGGTGCAATGGCCTGGATATCGGCTTCTCTGGCGCTGTGCCAGGTCACAAAAAAGATCTCGTCGCCGGTGAAGGCGTCGAGGATCTGCAAGGTTTCGGTGAAATGGCCGCCGGCGGAGCTGACAAGACAGACCTTCATCGTGCGCTCTCCCCTCACCAGAGAGCCAGCGCCCGGCAGACCGTGCCATAGGTCTGCAACAGGGGCTTGACTGTGCGACCCAAGAAGCGGGCGGTTTTGTCCGATACCGTGCCGGTAAAGCGCAGCTCAGATGAAAAGGCGCGCAGCACATCCCGGTCGCGTACCCTGCGCGCCGCCTGGGTGCGGCGGCGCAGCTCGCCGATCATGCGGCGATTGGCCCAGAGCCAGCGCCAACTGGCTGCCTTGGCCTGGAGATGTTCCGGTCCCTGCATGGCGGCATAGACCCAAGCGATCAGGTCGCCCAGGATCAGACCGGGGAGCAAGATGAGCAGAGTCGGCAGCCGCAGGGCCTTGAGCATGGTAAGCCAGCGGTTACGCTCGATGTAGAAGGCTTTGCTGGCGCCAAACTTGAAGGTGTATTTATGCAAGATCAAGGAGTCTGGCACAAACCAGGCCGTATAGCCGGCGAGAAGGGCGCGCAGCGAGAGGTCGGTATCGTCCAGATAAAACTCGAAGGTCTCGTCGAAGCCGCCGATCTGCTCAAAGAGTGATCGGCGAATGGCAAAGGCCGCGCCCGACACCGCCACAACTTCCCCTGCTTCGCGCCACTGTTCTGCCGGCTCGCCAAAGCCGCGGCAGACGGTCAGGCCGGTCCACGTGAGGCTGTTGCCACAGGTATTCACCCGGTCGGGCGCGTCGAAGAGCAGAATGCGAGAGGTGGTCAGGCCGATGCGCGGATCGCGGCGCAGAGGCTCTGCTAGGGCGGAGAGCCAGCCGGGTTGGGGGACGGTGTCGGCGTTGATAAAGAGCAGGATTTCGCCCTGGGCGATCTCGGCGCCGGCGTTGTAGCCGCCCGTGATCGCTCGGTTGACCGGTAGCCGGCGGCAGCGGATGCGCTCCCCATGCTGCTTTAGGTAACGCTCGACGACCGTCTGCGTGTTGTCGGTCGAGGCATTGTCTACCAGGATGATCTCAAACGCAGGATAATCCTGGGCCAGGAGGCCATCCAGGCAACCGGGCAGGTCGCCTGCCGAGTTGTAGGCGGTGATCACCACACTACATAGAGGCAAGTTCATCGCATATCCCTCCAAACCACCATCTCCGAACCATCAGCCGGTCTACTGGCGCGTGCGCATGTACTGGCGCAGCAGCGATAAGATCGAGTGCAGCATGATGCCGGTGCTAAGCCCCACAGCGCCGAGAATGAGCAGCAGAACGGTGATCAGGGCGTAGCCCACGGCCAGCTCGTTGGTCACGCTAAAGATCTGGATCACCAGGTTGCCCATGAACAGCCCCGAGAAGAGAAAGAAGATCGCGGGCAGCCCAAAGAACCAC
>DATLZJ010000908.1:0-2100 GCA_035574055.1 Caldilineaceae bacterium | reverse complement strand
ATGGGGGACGCCCGCCACCCGCGCCGGCACCGCCGTCATGATCAGCGAACTGGGCAGCGGCGCGGTGCCGCCCGGAATATAGATGCCCACCCGCTCGATGGGCCGCACAAGCTGGCCCACCACACCCTCGCCATCGTTGTGAATCCAACTGAGGGAGGGCTGCCGGCGATGAAATGCCTCTACTCGCTCGGCGGAGAGGCGGAGCGCCGCGACCACCTCCGGGGCAAGCTGCGCATAGGCCTCCTCGATCTGCTGCCGGCTCACTACCGGCTCACTCTCGACGCCATCCAGCCGGCGCGTCCACTCGCGCAGGGCGGCATCGCCGCGCGTGCGCACATCGGCCAAAATGCGGCGTACCGCCTCGTCGGGCGTCAACCGCTCGCCGAAGATCGCTTGGCTGCGCGCCATCACTGGCTCCGGTACGGCCAGTTCATCCCAAGCAGCGCGGCGCAGAAGACTCTTCTGCGCCGCAGAAACATCCATAATTCGCATGGCAAAATCCGTGTGGATGGGGGTGGCTACTGGTTGAGCCGCTCGGCGTCCTCGATCCGGCCGAGCACCACCAGAATGTCATTTGGCTCAATCCGAAAGCTGGCGCTGGGGCTGACCAGCAGTTCGTCTCCCCGGCGCACGGCAATGGCCGTCAGCCCGTAACGCTGACGCAGCTCTGTCTCGGCCAGGCTGTGTCCCCAAAAGCTGGCCGGGGCCATCAGCTCCACCACGCCCACATCATGGCTGACTTCGAGATAATCAATAAAATGACCGGCGGCCAAACGCCGCGCCAGCCGCACCCCTGCCTCATGCTCCGGCAGGATCACCTCATCCGCGCCCACCCGCAACAGAATTTCGCGCTGGGTGCGGGTACGCGCCTTGGCGATGACGCGTTTGACGCCCAATTTGCGCAGCAGCACCGTCGCCAGCACATTGCTCTCGAAATCGGTGCCGATGCAGACCAGGCCGGTGTCAAAGGCATCCACCCCCGCCTGGCGCAACGCCTCCAGGTTGGTTGCATCCAATTGCAGCACATGGGGCAGCGATGTGCTGAGGTCCTGGACGCGCGTCATGTCGCTGTCAATCGCCAGCACATTATGGCCGTAAGCGACCAGGGTTCTGGCGACCGAGGTGCCGAAGCGCCCCAGGCCAATGACCACAAACTCGTCCTTCCGCCCCTTGCTAACCGGAGACGTATGAGGGACAAGGGTAGGCGCCGCCGCGCCATTCCCATCCGGCTTGGCCGCCGGGCGAACAGTGTCTGAATTCAACCGGCTCAGAAAGCGCAGCCAGATCGGCTGCTTCAAAGATGCCACTCTCCAACCCCATCGCGGCGCGCAGCGGGCTACGGGTCGCTACAGTCACGCGTAAAGCCACACACCTGGCAGATGATTTTGCAGTGGCGCTTGATCGTCGCGCCGCCGCACAGCCAACAACGCTCATCATCCTCGGGCCGGTAGACCGGGCGGAAAGTGCGCGACGCGCCGGTCTGCACGGACATCGGCTCAGGCCCAGCCTCAGGAGTATAGAAGACCACCTCGTAGTTCGTCAATTCGCCCGCATGATAGACAAACTTGGCCGAAAAGAAGCCATCCAGGTCGAGCCATCGCAGGAAGATGGCGTCGCCCGCCCACAGGTTCAGCTCCGGCAAGCGAGCATCCTCCACCCAGGCCAGGACGCCCTCGCTCGACTCGATCAGCTCACCGCTGAACTCACGGGCCACAAAGATAAAGGTGTACCAGTCCACCCCCCGGCTGAACTGCGGGAAGGTGATGATGCCGCGCAGGGTAGGACGGGCGATGCGCAGGCCGCTCTCCTCATAGACCTCGCGGATCGCGCACGCCTCCGGCGTCTCCCCCGGCTCCAGCTTGCCGCCCAACCCATTCCACTTGCCCGCGTGCATGTCGTTGGGCTTTTTGATGCGGTGGAGCATCAGGGTGCGCCCGCCCTGCCGCACATAGACCAGTGTGGCGAGCTGCATCACAGCAACATCAGGCGCGCGAATCATGAGAAGCGAGCCATCAGAAGCGGGCAAGGTCCAACGCAAGCTGGTAGATGGTTTTGGCGTTGGGCCGGTAGGCATCTTCCAGCGGCGGGCTGAAGGGCACC
>DATLZJ010000907.1:0-8089 GCA_035574055.1 Caldilineaceae bacterium | reverse complement strand
GCTTGAGACGCTGCTTCCACCAAATCCCACAGAGGATTCACAAGAGTAGAAAGCTGTGATCTGCCTACTCAACCGTCTGCGACCGCGGCCTCAACCGCGTTCTCCACGACCCGCAGCCGGTCGAAGTGGGGCAGCTTGAGGTAGTAGGCCGCGGCCTGGAGCATGGCGTCCTGGGGGATCAACCCGATCAGCTCGCTGCGGTCCACATCCGTACCGTACTGCCGGGCCAGCGCCGTCACCTGCTCCATCACCACATGCAGCGGCGTGCGCGTATAGTCCACCAAGTTCATGCTCACCTGGGCTTGGCCGTCCACCAGCACGCCCATCGCCTTGACCGCGGGCAGCCCGCCGCTGCTCGCGCGGATAGCACGGGCAATGGCCTTGGCGATCTCCACATCGGCGCTCTTGAGATAGACATTGTAGGCGATCAGGAAGGGCCGCGCCCCCACGATCACCGCGCCCGCCGGCCCTACCCGCGCCGGGCCGAAGTCCGGCGCGCGCTCCGGAAGGCCGATCTCCTGCACCAGCCGCTCAAACTCCCCGCGGCGCACATCGGCTAGATTACGCCGCTCTGGGCGGAGCGCCGCCGCCTCGTAGAGATAGACCGGCAGCTCCAGCTCTTCGCCGATCCGGCGGCCTAGCTCCCTCGCCAGCGCCGCGCACTCGGCCAGCGTAATATTGCGGATCGGCACAATCGGCACCACATCGGCTGCGCCCAAACGCGGGTGCGCGCCCTTGTGCTGGAAAAGGTCAATGAGCAGCGCAGCCACCCGCACGGCGCGGAACAGCCCCTCCACCACCGCTTCCGGCGCGCCGGCCACGGTGATCACCGAGCGGTTATGGTCCCAATCGCTGCTGCGGTCCAGCAAATAGACGCCCGGCGCCTGGATCGCCTCGACAATCGCGTCCACCACATCGGGCCGTCGCCCTTCGGAGAAATTGGGCACAGCCTCAACCAGCGCCGGGCCGGTCAGGGGCGTCGCGCGTGGGGGTGTCGGAGATGAGGGAGAGGTCATGGCGCCATGCTTCTAGTTTCATCCGTGCCGAGAATCCAACAAAGAGCTGATTGCCGGCAACAGCCATTGACCAACAGCCATCCGCCGCCAGCCATCCGCCGCCAGCTATGGTATCATACCAGCCATGAGCCAACGACTTCAATCTCCCGCCGGTGCAGCGCGTCCGGATCGCGCCGCGGCCGCTGGCGCCGAGTGGGATTGTTTTGTTTCCAGTCACCCCAACGCCCATTTCCTCCAGACGAGCGCATGGGCCGCGCTCAAGGAGCGGTTTGGCTGGCAGGCGCGCCGCGTGACCATCCCGGATGCCAAGACGGGGGCGCTCCAGGCGGGCGCGATGGTGCTTCTGCGCCGCGCGGCCGGGCTGACTGTCGCCTATGTGCCCCGCGGGCCGGTGGTCGAGTGGGGCCGGCCTGCGCTGGTCGCCGATACGCTGGCCGCGGTGGAGGAGGAGAGCCGTCGAGCCGGGGCCGCGGTCCTCCGCCTGGAGCCGGAGCTGGCCGACACTCCCCAGCATCGGGCGCTGCTCCGCCAATTCGGCTATGTCCCAAGCCCCCAGACGGTGCAGCCCCCCAGCACCATCGTGCTTCCTCTCGACGGCGACGAGGAGACGGTCTTGGGGCGCATGAAGAGCAAGTGGCGCTACAACATCCGCCTGGCCGAGCGCAAGGGGGTGACGGTGCGCCCGCTGGCGCGGGATGAACTGCCCGTCTTCCATGAGCTGATGGCCGAGACCGGCCGCCGCGACGGCTTTGCCCTCCACACGCCCGACTATTACACTGCCGCCTACGACCTCTTGACGCCGGAGATGGGGGTCTTTCTGCTGGCCGGGTACCAGGACCAGCCGCTGGCGGCCATTGTGGTCCTCGCCTGCGGGCCGGTAGCCTGGTACGTCTGGGGGGCGAGCAGCAGTCGCGAGCGCCAGCGTATGCCCAACCATGCGCTGCAATGGGCGGGGATGCGCTGGGCCAGGGCGCGTGGGGCCGTGCGCTATGATCTCTGGGGCATCCCCGACGCCATCGGCCAGGTGGCGCTGGGCCTCAACCGCGGCGACGGCAGCGGCGCACCCGTCGAGGCTATTCCGGTGGACCTGGATGCCCTGTCCGGCGAGGAGCTATGGGGGGTCTATCGCTTCAAGCAGGGCTTTGGCGGCCAGGTGGTGCGCCACGTGGGCGCCTGGGATAAGCCGCTGCATCCGGTGGGCTACCGGCTCTTTCAGGTGGGGCTTGCGCTCCAGCGCACTGAACGCAGGCTCATGCAGAGTTGGGGCGAGCCTGCCATGGGCGGGTTGGCCGTCACTGAAGTGTACACGGCGGCGGAATGGCGGGCGGCGCTGGCGGCGCTGCCCGACGCCCATGTGCTGCAAAGCTGGGAATGGGGGGAGGTCAAGGCCCAGACCGGGTGGCGCGCCGAGCGGGCCGTGCTGCGCGAGCCGTCAGGACGGGCCAAAGCCGCCTATCAGCTCTTGACGCGCCGCCTTGCTTCCGGTCTGCCGCTGGGGATCGGCTATGTCCCCAAAGGGCCGGCGCTGGACTGGACCAACAGCCGCCTGGTCGAGACGGTGCTGGCCCAGATTGAGCGCCACGCGCGCCGCCAAGGCTGCATCTTCGTCAAGATTGACCCAGATGTTGAGGAGTACGCGCCGGAAGGCATTCGCCTGCGCCAACTGTTGCGCCTGCGCGGCTGGCGCTTCAGCGCCGACCAAATTCAGTTCAAGAACAGCGCCATCACCGACCTGCGCGGCGACGAGGCGACGCTGCTGGAAGGCATGAAGAGCAAGTGGCGCTACAATATCCGGCTGGCCGAGCGGCGGGGCATCCATGTGCGCCGTGGGGGTGAGGCGGACCTGCCTACCTTCTATGCCCTCTATCAAGAGACGGCGCGGCGCGACGGCTTTCTGATCCGCCCATTCGACTATTACCGCACAACCTGGACCACCTTCTTGCGCGCAGGGGCCGAACCGGCCAACCCGGCAGGGGGTGCGCTGCTCCTGGCCGAGCATGAGGAGGAGCCGGTCCCGCTGGCGGGGCTGTTTTTGCTGCGCTATGGCCCGCGCGCCTGGTATTTCTATGGCGCAAGCAGCGACCGGCGACGGCGGGACATGCCCAACTATCTGCTCCAGTGGGAGGCGCTGCGCTGGGCCAGGGCTTACGGCTGCACCGTCTACGATTGGTGGGGCGCGCCCACCCGCCTCGACGACCCCGACGACGGCTTGCAGGGGGTGTGGCAGTTCAAACAAGGCTTTGGGGCGCGCTTTGTGGCGCGCGTCGGCGCATGGGACTATCCGGTCTATCCCGGCCTCTACCGGCTCTATACCGAGGCCATGCCGCGGCTGCTGGGCCTGCTGCGCCGCGCCCAGGCCCCACTTGATGAATCGGCCCCGGCAGGCTAAACTGGGCGTCTATGCCTACATCCAATCTAGAATAGTGAACCGTTGGGCATGAATCTCGCACATGAGTATGTGGCCCTGCTCCGCAAAAACCCGGACTATCGCAACCTCTGGCTGGCGCGTGTCGTCAGCAACTTGGGCGACTGGTTCAACCTGCTGGCTTCGGCGGCGCTGATTACCTCGCTGACCGGCGCGGGCACGGCCATCAGCTACCTCTTTCTCGCCCGCTTTTTGCCGGTCTTCCTCATGAGTCCCTTTGCCGGCGTCTTGGCCGACCGCTACGAGCGACGGGCGATCATGGTGGCGACCGACCTGCTGCGCGGCCTGACGGTGCTGGGTTTCCTGCTGGTGCGGGAGCCGGGGGATATCTGGCTGCTCTATGTGCTGACCGTGGTGCAGTTTGTCCTTAGCTCCCTCTATACACCGGCCCACTCGGCGCTCCTTTCCAACATTGTGCCGCCCGCCGACTTGGTGACGGCCAATGCGCTGGACGGCTTCACCTGGAGCACCATGCTGGCCCTGGGCGCGCTCCTGGGCGGGATGGCGGCGGCGCTCTTCGGCGTCACCACAGCCTTTATTATTGATGCGGCCACCTTTGTGCTGTCCGCCTGGTTTGTCACCCGCATCGGCGCCGTCGCCGTCCCCGGAGGCGGCGGGCGCACGGCAGGCATGATGGATTTTGTGGACGGGCTGGCCTATCTGCGGCGGCGTCCCTTCATCCTGGGTCTAAGCCTGGTCAAGGCCGGCGGCGCGCTGGTGTGGGGCGTGGTCAACGTGATGGAAATCCCCTTGGCGACCCAGGTCTTTCCCTTCAACGGCAACGGCACGATCACGCTGGGCATCGTCTATGCCTGTGTCGGCCTGGGCACGGGGCTGGGGCCGCTGCTGGTGCGCCGCTGGCTGGGCGATGGGCGCAATGGCTTGCTTTGGGCCATCACCGCCAGCTTCTTTGTCATGAGCTGCGGCGTGCTGGGGTTGGGCTTTGCGCCCTCATTGGGGTGGATGACCGCCGCTACGTTGGTGCGCTCGCTCGGCTCCGGTTCGCTTTGGGTCTTTTCCAGCGCGATCCTGCAACACATCGTCGCCAACGAGTTCCGCGGCCGTGTCTTTGCCTTTGAGTTTGCCGCGCTGACCCTCACCCAATCCCTGGCGACCCTCTGGGCCGGGCTGGCGCTGGACCAGTGGCAGCTTGCCGTGCAGGATGTGCTGATCGCCGCCAGCGTTGCAAGCTTTGTGGTGAGCCTGCTCTGGGCCTGGTTTCAGGCGCGCCAGCCGGCGCAGGTGGCGGTGGTCTAGCAGACCCTCCTAGATGGTTGTTCTAGATGGTTGTTGCGGTCCGAGCTGGAACGCTGAACGGAAAGGAGCAGGCTTCTATGCAAGCACAAATCCATGAACAAGGCCCACGCCTATCGGTCTCCACCTGGAGCCTACACCGGACCCTGGGCGATCCCCCCTCCTATGGGCCAGAAGTTGCTGGCCCATTGCCCCCGCGCCGCGAGGGCGGCATCCCCCTCTTGGAATTGCCGGAGCGCCTCGCCGCCTTCGGCATCCATACCCTGGAGATCTGCCACTTTCACCTGCCCAGCCGTGACCCCGGCTACCTGGACGAGCTGCGCGGCGCGCTACAGGCCGCCCAGATCGAGCTGTGGTCATTGCTGATTGACGCCGGCGATGTGACCGACCCAGCCCACGGGCCGCGGGACGAAGCATGGATCACGGGCTGGCTGCCGGTAGCGGCGCGGCTGGGAGCGGCGCGGGCGCGCGTGGTCGCCGGCAAGCAGCCGCCCGGCGACGAAACGCTGGCGCGCAGCGAAGCCGGGCTGCGCCGCCTATCCGCCACAGCGCAGGAGCATGGCCTGCGCTTGATGACCGAAAACTGGCTGGGCATGATGCGCAATGCCACGGTAGTTAACCGGCTGCTGGATGCGTTGGATGGGCAGGTGGGCCTCTGCGCCGACTTTGGCAATTGGCAGGGGCCGGACAAGTACGATGAGCTGGCGGCCATCCTGCCGCGCGCCGAGTCCTGCCACGCCAAGTGCCACTTCGATGCAGCGGGCGTAATGGATCAGACGGACTATACCCGCTGCCTCGACCTGAGCCGGGCTGCCGGTTTCCGCGGGCCGTACACGCTCATCTACGACGGCCCCGATCCGGACGAGTGGGCAGGGCTGGCCCGCGAACGCGCCGTGGTGCAGCCCTATGTGCAGCCCTATCCGGTGAGGTGACGGCGATGGTCTATGTAGTCGGCCATCGTGGCGCAGCCGGCGTACAGCCGGAAAACACCCTCAAGGGCTTCCGCTATGCCCTGGAACTGGGCGTTGACTATGTGGAGTGCGATGTCCACCTGACGCGCGACGGCCATCTGGTGGTCATGCACGACGCCACGGTCAACCGCACGACGAACGGGGCAGGCGCGATCCGCGACCTGACTTTCGAGCGCATCCGCCGTCTGGATGCAGGCGATGGCGAGCAGGTGCCGACGCTCGACGAAGTGCTGGAGACGGTGCGCGGCAGGGCAAGGCTGCTCTGTGAGCTGAAGGGGATGGGCGTCGAGGAAGCCGCCGTCGCCGCGGTCCGCGCCCACGGCATGGAGGAGGAAGTCACCTTTACCTCCTTCTCGTTGGAGCGGCTGGCGCGCGTGCGCGAGCTGGGCAGCCACTACCGGATCGGCGCGATCCTGCCCAATGCCACCGAGTTTGAGATTGCGCGAGCCGCCGCTCTGGCCGCGGTTGGCATTGGCGTACACTACAAGAACCTATGCCTGCGGATTCTCGAGGAGGCCCACCAGGCCGGGCTGGAGGTACGCGCCTGGAACCCGGACACCCTACCTGAGCAGCAGGCCATGATCGCGCTCGGCGTGGACGGCATCAGCACCAACCGGCCCGACATCCTGATCGCCTACTTGCGCCGCTCCACTGCTCGGCTCAAGCCAGAGCTAGAGAATATCGCATCCCCCGCAAACCCATTATTGACTGAAGCTACTGAGACTGAATCCACTGCGACTGTATCTACCAAGGAGGAATAGACCATGTCAGGCGCCTTCGTCACCCGCGCGGCGCTGGAGACCGACCAACTGGATTGGGGCACACTCTCCTGGATCAGCCGTCCCAACGCCACCGGCGCGCGCCAGCTCACCGCCATCGAGGTCACACTCTTGCCCGGCAAGGGACACAACTTCCACAAGCACCCGGACCAAGAAGAGGTAATCTACGTAGTTGAGGGAACCATCGAGCAGTGGCTAGCGCAGGAGCGCCGCCAGTTGAGCGCTGGTGAGGCGGTCTTTATCCCTGCCGGCCTGGTTCACGCCTCCTTCAACACCGGCAACACGCCCGCCAAGCTGATGGTGACGCTCAGCCCCTGCATGGGCGAGGGCGGCTATGAGCTGGTGGACGTGGCCGACCAAGCGCCGTGGAAGGACCTGCGGTAAGGGAGTGGGGAGTAGGGAGAAAATAGGAGATAGGAAATAGCAGATAGGAAATAGCAGATAGGGCTGCGCACGCCAAGCTATTTTCTCGCCAATCGGGGAGACAGACCCGCCGCCTCGGGAGCAGTCCCATCGTCGCTGCGGTATCCGGCGCCACTGCTGGCGCACAGACCGCCACCGTCGTCTGGGCGCTGCCTCTGCTCCCCCGCTCCCTGCTCCCCACTGCCTACTCCCTATCTGAGTCCAGGGCGGTTTTGGTTGAGGGCGGCGCTCTTGTCGAGGAGCCGCTCGATCTGGCGCACGAAGTCCTCGGTGATGTCGTCCAGGTCCTGCTGGATCGTCTCCTGGTTCATGGCGTAGACCAAGCGCGTCCAATAGCTGTTGTAGATGATCCCCAACCAGGTGATAAAGTTGAGGTTCTCTTCCAGCGCGCGCAGGGGCCGGCTGAGGAAGTAGGAAATGAAGCTTGCCAACCCTAGGCCGCCGAAGATGACCCCAAACCAGGCTTGGCCGGTCCAGGCGCTGAGGACGGCGGCGACCACAAAAGCCGACAGCCCCACCGCGAAGAGCACCCGGTACATCCAGACCGTTGCGTGGTAAGGCCCCATAAACGCCTCAACCAGTCGCTCGAACATCTCCTGGTTGTGCTCAAAACCGTCGAGGATATGGCGTCGCCAGGCCGCGTACAACTCCGGGTCCACCTCGCCTGCCGGCGGGGTCGGTCCCGGCGCGGGAAGCTGTGAGGCGCCGGGTCGCATCGCGCCTTCGGGGGCAGGCGCGCGCAGCCGCGCAAAGACCTGAAGCGCATCCTGGATCAGCGCGGCATAGAGCGGAGCCTGCCCGTCGCCATTGTACGAGGCGGCAAAGGCCAGATAATCCCCCCGGCGCAGCGCCTCCAGCCTGCTTGGATCAGCGCCGACAAAGTCGTAGAAGGCGATGATCTGGGCGTGGGCGCTGCTGGTAAAGGCCGAGAACATCTCCTGGACCGTCTCATAGCCGATCAACTGGTGGTTGAAGCCCATGATCTGAGGCGCGCCCATGCTGGTGGAGCGTAAGGCTGCGCGCTCGTCCATATGGGTACGGGCCAAGGCCAACACCTCCCACTCGGCATTCTGATCGCCGTGGAAAGAGCGCCACTCCTGGTCTGGGCTAGGCCGCCACTGGTGGTCATGCCAGGGGTGCTCCAGGTCAAAGCGGAAGTGCTGGGCAAAGCGCTCCGGGTCGAGCTTTCCCCACTCCTCAAAAAAGATGTGATTCTCGAAG
>DATLZJ010000906.1:0-7089 GCA_035574055.1 Caldilineaceae bacterium | reverse complement strand
AACAGGACCGTTCCCCACAACTCGGTCATCATGTTGTAGCGCACGGTGGGCGCCAGGGAGGCGGCAAAGCCCCACCCTAGCCGTGCGCCGATGGACTGCGCTCGCGATGGCACAGACACCTGCCCAGTCTGTTGAGACTCCATTGAATTGAGGATGCCCACCGGCGCAAGAGCGCCCAATGGGATGTTGCCGGCGCAATGCCGGCAACACCTCCATTCTTATCGCGAGCGCAGCAAAGATGCAAATCGGGCACGCGGATTCGAGACGCTACACTTTTGAGATGCTATGGCTGTACTTGTGCAATGAACTGGTCCAGAAGCGCCTCCATCGCCGCGGCGTCCACCGGTTGCCCGTCTATTTGAGCAATTGTGATTAACCGTGGATTCTTGTTTTCGGTACGCCAGATATAGACGTGGTGCGACGGCGATGGGCCATCGCCACGCGGAAGATTCAGCACCTTTTTGGCGGCTGTGTCGCCGACCACGACATCGCTCACCACGACGGCGGTCCGTTGGTCCGGTGAGAGCGGCGCCAATTGCTCCTCGACCCAAGCCTCTAGCGACTGTGCGCTCAGGCCGATGGGATAGGAGAAGGTTACTTCATAGCGGCGCCCGCCATAGTCACCCTGGAACTGGAGCGCTCCTTCTCCCGCGCCCGCATCATTGACCGTCCAGCCTGATGGATAGGCAATGTCCCAGGCTTCACCATATTGTGCGCGCGTCCACCCTTCTACGGGCGTAATGCCCTCTTCCTGGGGGGGCAGGGTTGGAGTGGCCGCAACGGTCGGCGGAGGCAGGGTGGCGGTGGCGGTCGCTGCCACAGGCGGCGTCGCCGGCCTGGAGGCTGCCGGCGTACAAGCGGTCAAGAGCACAACAGTAAGCCAGATCCACTTGAGTCTCTTCATCACCCTTTAGGCTTCCTTCCCAAATCAGTCTCTACTTCTCAAGTACGCCTCAGGCAGGTCACGCTTTGGGAGGGCGATCCCGGTCATCGCCTTCACCTGCGGCATTCTGACTGCGCATCCATCGCTGCGCCAGACCAGCCATTGGCATGAGCTACCTAGTTTCTAACGATTGGCCGGCAGCATTTGTTGCACGAAGGAAGCCCTACTCGCGACAATCACCAATGCCACGATGCTCCGCCTGTCCGAGCCGTCTGGTAATGGCTCGAAAAGGCGGAGCATCGTGGCTTGTCTAGGCGTTGGGCTGGGTAGAACGCAAAAGGCTTTACATTGCCCAAAGCCCACGGCGTCTCTTCCATCGTAATTTTGTAAACAAAAAATGAGGCGACCGCGAACAATGGAGGGCCACCTCATCGTAGGCGCGACATCCTGCCGCACGGGTCGCATGAGGGCGTGCGCGCCACGAGTGGCGCCGGATACCGCACCTACGTGCTGCCGCCTGACGCCGTGAACAGAAGCGGTGTTCACGATTTTATGACGCAGAACAAAGGCCGGTTGAGGGGAGCCTGTAAGGCTAAGAAGATACTGCGCCTATCTCCTTAGCGGGCGTTGTTGACCAGCTCGCGCAGGGCCTTGCCGTTGTCCTTGAGCCACTGATAGAGGATGAAGAGGTCGGTGCCGATGCTGAAGTGGCGCACGCCCAGGTCCAGATACCATTTGGCCTGTTCCGGCGCGCCGATCTCGGCGCGCGGCTGGATGCCCTTCTTGAGCGCCGTTTCGATCACCCATTTCTCGGTGGCCTTGATCTCCGGGCTGTTGCGCTGGCCGGCCTTGCCGATGTTCATGCTGTAATCGGCGCCGCCCCACTGGATCATGTCGAGGCCCGGCAGGTCGAGGATTTCCTCCAACTGGTCCACTGCGCCCTTTTTCTCGATCATCAACATGACCACCACGTCGCGGATGGCCTGGACATATTCGGGTGTGCCGCCGTAGCCCATGTAGGTAAAGCGCCGGGTGCCGACGCCGTAGGTTCCCTGATCCTCCAGCGTGTCGGGCCGCACCGATAGGATGCAATGGCGCGCCTCCTCGACATTATGGCAATCGGCAAAGAGCACCGAGCCAAAGCCGGAGCCGACCGCCCGCTGGGCGACAAATTGGTGGGTGTCGTAGTCCACTTTGATCATCAGGTCAACGCCCACCAGCTCGGCGGCGCGGCCCATGTTGTCCAGGTCGTGCAGGTCGTAGGGGCCATACTCGGCCACAAACTCCACATAATCGAACATACCCGTATGGCCGATAGCTTCGATGACCGAGGGCCAGGTGGAGTGGATGTGGGTGGAGAAGCTCGGCTGGTTGTTGCGGAGCAGCTCGCGCAACTTGTTCTTACGCATAGTCAAACTCTCTTCAGCTTGATTTTCTGTGATTGTTTAGTGCATCAACCGGGTCGTCAGCCCGCCGTCTACAACCAGGTTGGCGCCGGTGATGAAGCCGGCATAGTCGCTGGCGAGGAATGTGACCAGATGGCCGATGTCCTCCGGCTTGCCGATGCGGCCCAGCGGGTGGTAGCTGTTGACGCGCGCCATCGTCGCCGTCGGGTCCGGCTCCGACTGAAGCCAACGCTGGAGCAGCGGTGTGTCCATAAAACCGGGGCTGATGGCGTTGACGCGGATGCCGAAAGGGCCAAGCTCTTGGGCCAAGCTGCGCGTCATGGAGACCACCGCGCCCTTGGCGGCGGCGTAGGCGGTGATATTGGCGATGGTCAGGGTCGCATGGACGCTGGCAATATTGACTACCGATGCGCCGTTGGCTGCCTTGAGTAGCGGCAGCGCCATCCGCGTGACCAGGTAGACGCCGGTGCAATCCACGCTGAAGATAGCGTTCCACTCCTCCAGCGTCGTCTCCTGGATGCCCTTGAACAGGTTGAAGCCGGCATTGTTGACCAGCAGGTGAAGCGCTGGCGTCTCTTCGGCCAGCGTGCGAAACATGGCCCGGACTTGGTGCGAGTCCGACACGTCGGCCTGGAGAAAGTGGCTGCGTCCCCCGGCGGCGCGGATCGCCTCGGCGGTCGCCTCGCCGGTGGTCGGGTTCACATCGTTGACGACTACTTCGGCCCCGGCCTCGGCCAACGCCAACGCACAGCCGCGGCCCAATCCCTCGCCCGCGCCCGTCACCAGGGCCACGCGACCATCGAGTCGAACGTTCATGGTGCTACTTCTCTTTACTCCGGTGGGCTAGTTGGAACGATGCAGAGTAATGTGTCACTGATTCTATCTGAGGTACGAGAGTAGTCTATCACCGAAGCCGGCCAGAGCCAATCGAAGGCATTATCGGGAACGGAGAGCAGCTTCGCCATTCAGGAGGATGGGTAGCCGGAGCGCCGATGGGCAATCTGTCAGATGGTAGATGTTTGTCACCGTCGCCCAATACTCCGGCACACTGGCGATGAACAGCTCAAGCATACCGTCCCCATCGAGATCGCCCCAACGCACCGTGCCTCCCTTGACAGGAGGAAGCCCGATCTCGCTTTCCGCAAATCGCTCGCCCTCGTGACGGAAGAGATGAACTGTACTCTGTAGGTGAGCCACCTCGCCCAGGAAGATCATATCCAGGTCGCCATCACCGTCATAGTCGCCCCAGGCAACATCACCCTGCCAGAAGCCCGGCAAACCGGCCTGGAGGTCAACCAGTGTGCCATTCTCATTTCGATAGATACGGGCCAGAAGATCAAGTGGTCCATAGCCAGCCACTACCAGGTCCTCATCAGGATACCCGGCTGCTTCTTCCGACCATGATACCCTCCATGACCGGTACAAGGGACGCCTGTGCAGCAAAACGAGCAGGCAATTCTCACGCGCCCATATCTGGCGCTACTGCGCCAGCACCGGCGCGAGCTGGGCGCGGGCGTGCAGGTCAGCGAACTCGGCGCTGCCGTCATCGTCCAGCAGCTCGGTCTGGACGCCTCGCTCGTAGACCGGCTGGTTGCCCTGGGCGAAGTAGCGCCACATCTGCGACGTGTGGTGTGAGTTGTTGGCAAAGTAGACATTGACCCCACAGGCGCGGCTGTACTTGATCAGCCGCTTGGGCAGCGATAGGTCTGCCTTGTCGACGCGATAGTTCTCCAAGGCGCTCTCGTCCACCGTCACGCCCAGCCCCGGCCCATCCGGCGCTTTGGCATAGCCTCCCACTACCTCGATGCGCTCGGTCAACAGCGGGTGGCTATATAGCTCATGGCAGGTGATGGCCGGCCATTGGGCATGGCTCAAGACCGCGCCCAGATGCAGCGCCAGCGTGGTGGTCAACCCTGTCCCGACCATTTGGAGGAAGAAAGGCATGTTGGCCATGGCCGCCGCCGCGCCGTCTGCCATTATCTTGGAGACGCCGCCGCCGATGACAAAGCCGTCACAATACCCCTCGACAATGGCGGTGCGCGCCGGCACGCTGCCGTAATGGTGGGCGATGGCCGTGCGAATCTGCGAGCGCAGCAGCTTATTGCCCGGCACATCATCGGCCCGGATCGGCCCCTCGAAAATCTTGAGCTTGGGGAAGGCCTGCTCCAGCTCGCGCAGCGCCGGCACAGCGTTGCTGACGTTGATCAAAAAGTCGTTCCAGTCGGCGTCAATCGCAAAGTAGTCCGGCGTCGCCGCGCTGATGCGCCGGATGGTCTCATAGACATCGAACCAGGGCCGCGCCTTGATCTTGATGGAGGTGTAGCCCAGCTCGACCGCCTGGCGCGCCTCGATCTCGTACTTCTCCGGCGACATATCATGGTCCCAGAAGGAGATGGGGCACCACTCGCGCACCTGCGCGCCCAGCAGTTGGTGGACCGGCACGCCCGCCAGTTTGCCGGCAGCGTCGAAGAGCGCCATCTGTAAGCCGGCGCCCAGGCTATCATCCCACATCAGGGCGAAAGGCGACTTGCCGATCACCCGCTCGGCCAGGTTGACCCGGCCCCAGGTATAGTTCTGGATGGTCTCGCCGTAGCCGACCACCCCGGCATCGGTGACGACCCGGATGACCTCGACTTCTCCCCAGGCGTGAATCCACGCCCGCTCCATCTCGCGGCGCACCCGCTCCACAAAGGGGATGTAGAGCAGAATGCGCTCCACCTCGGTCACTTTGGCCGTGGCGACGCCGGCGCGGCCGACGCCAGGCTGAACGGCTGCCATAGATGGTCCTTTCCAGGCTGATGCTAGTCCAGTGCTGATGGTGGGTATGGCGCTCAACAGGCCCTGTTGCAGGCTTGTTCAGGAAATCGTGCGTATGGCGTTAGTGTACTTGGCCTTGCCCGCTTCCGCCAGCCGGCAGGGGCGGCGATCCGGCAATTCGGCGGCGCCCGTCAAACAGGGACCTACCCCTGTTTGACAGGGATGTGGCAAAGAGAGAATAATTCGGCCAATCTGCATCCGTTTCTGGCAACAGCCCTGATGCAACAGGCGCTTCGTCGCCTCCCCATGCGTCCAATCAAGCCGCCGGCCTAGAGCCTAGTCAAGCGAGAGGACCCCATGCGCATCGCCGTCGCCTGCTTTACCCATGAGTCCAACACCTTTGCCGCCAAGCCCACCGTGCTGGCAGATTTCACCGTCCACCACGGCCAGGCCCTGATTGACCACTATACGCCCACCTTTCATGAGGTCGCCGGCTACATTGCCGGGGCCGAGGAGTACGACTTCGACCTTTACCCGACCGTCGCCGCCAACGCGACCCCTGCCGGCCCCCTCACCCGCCAGACCTACGAGACGCTGGTGGGCGAAATTCTGGACGCGCTCCGCCATGCGCCGGAACTGGACGGGCTGTTGCTGGCGCTCCACGGCGCGATGGTGGCCGAGGACTTTCCCCAGGCAGACGCAGAGACGGTGCGCCGGGTACGGGCGCTGATGGGGCCGGACTTTCCCATCGTCGTCACCCACGACTACCACGGCAATGTGCCCGAATCGCTGGTGCGCGACGCGACCGCGCTGATCATCTATAAGACCAACCCCCACATTGACCAGCGCGAGCGCGGTCTTCAGGCCGCCGAGCTATTGGCGCGCACCATTCGCGGCGAGGTCAGGCCGGTCAGCGCCATCGCCAAGCCCGATGTGCTCTTCAATATCGCCTTCCATAACACCAGCCTGCCGCCCATGCAGCCCATCATGCAGGCGGCCATTGCGCTGGAAAAAGAGCCGGGTATTCTGGCCGCCAGCATCGCCGCGGGGTATCAATATGCCGATGTGCCGGCCATGGGGCCGTCGGTGGTTGTGGTGGCCGACGGCGACCAGGCGTTGGCCGAGCGCGGCGCGCAGCGGCTGGCCGGCCTGATCTGGGCCGCCCGCGACCAGCTCAGGCCCGATCTGCCCGGCGCCGCCGAGGCGGTGCGTATGGCGATGGAGGCGACCCGCACGCCCGTGGCGCTCTTTGATATGGGCGACAACATTGGGGGCGGGAGCGCCGCCGACTCGACCTTCATCCTGGAAGAGTTGCTGGCCCAAAAGGCCGACGGCTGGGTGATGACCATCTTCGACCCGGAGTCGGTCCAGGCGTGCGCTCAGGCGGGCATCGGCGCGACAGTCTCCTTACAGGTGGGCGGCAAGACCGACACAGCCCACGGCCCCACCCTGCCCATCACCGGACGGGTGCGCACGCTCCATGATGGCTCCTTCGAGGAGACCGAGCGCCGCCACGGCGGCGGGCGCTACTTCAACCAGGGCCTGACCGCGGTGGTGGAAGTCAACCGTACCGGCCCCGGCAAGGGCGGGCTGCTGGTGCTCAACAGCAAGCGCACCCCGCCCATGAGCATCCACCAGATCACCTGCGTCGGCATCCAGCCCCACCAGCAGCGCATCCTGGTAGCTAAGGGGACCATCGCCCCGCGCGCCGCCTACGAGCCGGTCTGCGCCCAGATTATCCAGGTGGATACGGGCGGCGCATGTGACATCAACCGCCCGCCGTCCGAGTTCAAGCTGGCCCGCCGCTCATTCTATGAATGGCAGGAGGGTTAGGCCGGTGCAGGCGGCGGCCATGCGCGTTTCAATCCCTCGACTGGGTTGAATGGTCTTCGGACCGCATCGTGGCGAGCGATGGCAAGCGCCGGGATACGTTTCAATCCCTCGACTGGGTTGAATGGTCTTTGGACAGGGCGTAGAGTACGAGTCGGCCATTGAGCTTGCCGGTTTCAATCCCTCGACTGGGTTGAATGGTCTTTGGACGGC
>DATLZJ010000905.1:0-5319 GCA_035574055.1 Caldilineaceae bacterium | reverse complement strand
GATCCAGACCAACGCGCCGACCCGCCCCTCGCGGCTGATGCACAACCTTTCCCACTTCCTCTCCCACTCGGCTGTCACCATTCTGCGCTCCTATACGCTCTACCGGCCCTTGCGCGTTTTCGTGAGCTTGGGCCTCGTGGCGCTGCTGGCAGGGGTCGCCATCGGCGTGCGCTTTCTCTATTACTACTTCACCGGCGCCGGTGAGGGCAAAATCCAGTCGCTGATCCTGGCCGCCATCCTCTGTATCATCGGTTTTCAGACCCTGTTAATCGGGCTGGTGGCGGACCTGGTGGGCTTCAACCGCAAGATCATGGAAGAGGTGCTCTACCGGCTGCGCCGGCTGGAGGCCGCATCCGGCAGCGCGGCCGGCCCGGCCCGTTCTGCCCGGCCCGAAAGCGCCCATGCCCACCGGGGCGAGCCTCTCCCATGAAATGGGCGCTCGTCGGCCCGGTCTACCCCTACCGCGGCGGCATCGCCCACTACACCACCCGGCTCTACCGAACGTTGGTCGAGCGAGAGCCGGCCCATGCCGAGGCGGTGCTGCTGGTCTCTTTTCGCCGCCAATACCCGCCCTGGCTCTTTCCGGGCAGCGACGACCGCGACCCCAGCCGCTCGCCGTTGCGCCCCCAGACGGCCCATTATTGGCTGGACTCACTCAACCCGCTCACCTGGTGGACCACTGCGCAGCGCATCGCCCGGTGGCAGCCCGACTTATTGGTGCTCCAATGGTGGACGAGCTTTTGGACGCCCGTCTGGCTGGCGCTGTTGATGGGACGGCGGCTGGCCGGGGGTGGGCCGGTCGCCATCATCTGCCACAATGTGCTGCCCCATGAGGCTCGCCCGTGGGACCGGTTGGCCGCTAGGCTGGTGCTGGGCCAGGCGACCGGTTGCATCGTCCACACCGAGGCCGAGCAGGCGCGGCTGGCCGCGCTGCTGCCTACGGCCCGCATCGAGGTGATTCCCCATCCAGTCTACGACCATTTTGCCGGCCCTGGGCCGGACGCGACCGCGGCCCGGCAGGCGCTGGGGCTGCCGGCTTCAGGGCCGCTGTTACTCTTCTTTGGCATGGTGCGCGAGTACAAGGGGCTAGACGACCTGCTGGCCGCGCTGCCTGTGGCGCGAGCGGCGCTGCCGGACCTTCACCTGGTGGTGGCCGGCGACTTCTGGGGCAACCTCGACCACTACCGGCGACAGGCCCACGCGCTGGACGTCGCCGCCGCGGTCAGCTTCCACGACCGCTACGTGCCCGACGAGGAAGTTCCCCTCTATTTTGCCGCGGCCGATCTGCTGGTGGCGCCCTACCGCCGCGCCACAGGGAGCGGCGTGATGCAGACGGCGCGCGGCCTGGGTACACCGGTCATTGCCACCGATGTCACCCTGCCCAGCGCCGCCGCCCGCGACGACTGGACCGGCGGCTTCGTACCGCCCAACGACCCGGCGGCCCTGGCCGAGGCCATCATCGCCTTCTTCCGCAACCCATCACAGCCTATACATCGGGCCGCGCCGCAGGCAGTGGACGCCTCCTGGACGGCGCTGGCCGGCGCCCTCTTGCGCGCCGCCGGCCTCATGGAACGGCAAACGATCTGCTAACGTTGTAGCAACGCCCGCGCCTTGTCTGTGACCGCGAGCCACAAGTCTTCCGGCTCCACCACCTCGACCCCGGCGCCGATGCCAAAGACCAACATCTGCGCGATCTCGGCGGAGGGAACGGTCACGCGGGCGCGCGTCCACCCAACCCCATCAGCCTCCATGACAATCTGCGAGTTGCCAGGCACATGGTATTGCAGGAAGGGCAACCGCTCATCCGGCAGCCGCAGGGTAAAGGAATAGGAGGGCATCGCCGCCTTCGCCGCCTCGGTCTGCTCCGCCCAAAAGGACGCCAGGTCAAAGTTGGGAAGACGGCTGAAGGTTTGGCGCAACAGCTCGACCTGGCGCAAGCGGGAGGCGCGATAGGTGCGGAATTCCCCATCGCGAGCATGAATGCTGCCCGCTGGGGGCGTTCGCCGGCGAACGCCCCTCCCCCCTATACGATAACCATCATAGCTCAGCGTATGCCATGACTAGCCATTGGATCGAGGTTGACCTATCTGTCGTCTCGCTGCGCATTGGCAGGCAGGTACAACGGGAAGTCGAGGTCGTCGGCGATACTGAATACCAGGAGGTGATTCTCGGGCGCAATGTGCTCAACCACTATATCGTCACACTGAACGGCCTGGCCGGCGTGGTTGAGATCAGCGATTAGCGGGCGAGATAGATCACCGCCACGATCACGCCGATGGTGACCACCAGCCAGCGCAGCATGTTGGGCTGGATTTGACCGGCCAACCGCCCGCCCAGCGCCCCGCCCAGCAGCGCGCCTACAGCCATCACAGCCGCCGCAGACCAGACCACCTCACCCGAAAAGACAAAGAAGAGCGCCGCCGCTACGTTGACGCTGAAGGAGATGGCCTGCTTCAGCCCATTGAGCCGTGTCAGCGTATCCTCCAGCACTAGCCCCAACATTGCCAACACAATCACACTCAGCCCCGCGCCGAAGTAGCCGCCGTAGATAGAGGCGATGAAGATCAGCGGCACGGCCAGCGCCGGGTGGTCGCCGTGCGCCCCGCCCTGTTGCATCCGCTGCACCACCCAGCGCCGCATCTGCGGCTGAAAGGCGAGAAGGGCCGAAGCCAGCAGGATCAGATACGGGATCAGTTCTCGAAAGACCCGCTCGCCGGTGTTGAGCAGGAGCAAGCCACCGGCGACGCCGCCCAGCACCGCGCTGGGGGCCAGCACCCAAAGCCGCCGCTCCTGCCTGCGCAGGTCTTTGGCCTGGGCTAAGGTCGCGCCGAAATAGCCGGGACAGAGCGCAACGGTGTTGGTCACATTTGCGCTAACGGCAGTGATGACAGGAGCGCCGACGGCGACAAGAACCGGAAAGGTGATGAGGGTGCCGCCGCCGGCCAGGGCATTGACCGCGCCCCCGGCCACCGCGGCCAGACCAATAATGATGAAGTCAACCAGTGTCACAGAGGAAGCTTTCAGATGATGGAGGTTTGGTTTGGAATTTTATAAAGTGTCCCTGTTCGGTGCAGACGTTCTGCCAGTGGCTGCCTCACGCCTTGCTCGCATTCCCACAATCAGGTTACTTCCGGCTTTGTATCTGTGAGTACTTTACTCCCTACAAGCGATGTCCTGCAAAATGCGTAGCGAGTGACCGGGACAAGGAATGTTGGAGAGCGCAGCTTGCAGTCAAGCAAACGGACTGCGCCCTAATCGGCCAGATGATTGGTCAGGGCAATCTCCTGGACCGTGAACCGGCCCGCAGCGCAGGCTACCACTGTGATCGCGCCGTTACTCATGATCTCGGCGGCGTAGGGCCGGGCGGCGAAGCCGGGGTGAATACGCGCCAGCGCCGCCGCGGGGCAGACGTTCAACAAGAAATCGGCGATCGTCCCCCCATGAGTGACCGCGACCACCTCCCCGTCTGGTAACGCCTCGTAGACCTCGGCCATCCAGGTCTCCAGCCGCCGGCCTGCCTCCCGCGACGAGACGCCGCCAGGCGGGGCATAGTCGCGCTCACGGCTGCACCGCTCCCACAGCGCCACGAAGACTTCCAAAGTTTGGCCTGGCAGGTCGCCGAAGTTGGCCCGCTCGCGCAGCCGAGCATCCGTCTCAACGGCCAGACCGTGGGCGCCGGCGATGGGCGCGGCCGTCTCTTGGGCACGGCGCAAGGGACTGGCATAGACACGCGCAATGGGCCGCGCTTGGAGAGCCGCCGCGACCTGCTCCGCCTCACGCCGCCCCTGCACGGTGAGGGATGGATCCGGATCGCCCACGCGCCGCTCCACTTGGCCGTGGCGTACCAGGTAGAAGACAGTCAAAGCCAGCTCCTCGAACGAGAGGGCGCGTCTACCGGTGGGAGGTGACGCCTATCTGCCGGCACATCGCCAGCACCGGACAGGTGGAGCAGCGGGGGCGCACCCCTGTGCAGATATGCTTGCCGAAGGGCACCAGCAGCCGGTTGATCTCCACCCAATAACGTTCGGGCAGCTTGCCCTCCAGCGCAATCATAGTCTGCTCCGGTGAACGAGTGACGACATAGCCCCAGCGGTTGGTCACCCGGTGGACGTGGACATCTACACTGATGCGCGCCTGGCCGCAGGCAATGCCTAGCGTCAGATTGGCGCACTTGGGGCCAACGCCGCTGAACGAAGTCAGCAGCTCAAAGTCACAGGGAAGCTCGCCGCCATACTCGGCCAAGAGCCGGCGCGCGATGGCGAGCATCTGTGGGGCTTTGACCTCATGAAAGGTGCTGGGGGCAATGAGCGCGTCGATCTCGTCCGCCGTCAGCGCGGTGAGTTGGGCCGGGGTGCGCGCCATCCTGAAGAGCCGCCGGGTCACGACCAGCGTCGTCTCATCGCGGGTGCGAATGGAGATGATACAGGCCATGAGTTGCTCGAAGGGCGAGGCAAAGCCCTCGTCGGCCAGTTGAAAGAGCGCCGCCGGTGGGTAGGGCTGAACTGCGTCGCGGATGCGGTCCATCGCCACATCAATATCGAAGGGCGCTTTCTCAGACAATACGTTCTCAGGCGGTGGGTCTTGGCCGGCCACTTCTCATCTCTCGTTGCTCATGTTTCACTGCCGGCAGGGGCCATGCGACACAGCCCATCACATCGCAGTAGACAGCACAGTAAGAGGCAGTATAACAAGAGATGATAAAACGGCAATAGAGCGCGGTAGAGCGCACCGGTAGATACCGAGTTGACGGCCGAGAGCCGGTGTTGTACCGTGTTCTGTATCTCAGGTTTGTTGACTGCTCTATGGCGGTATGTTGCTGTTGAGCGATACTAGACGATACTCATGGTGTATCCTATGGCGACGCCCCGGTCCGGAATGGCCGGGGCGTCTCTCCATGGGTCTGAGACGTAATGGGGCGTGAGACAGGGTCTGAAGCAAGGAGGCTGGAATGGCCGCTTTCCACTACGAGAACCTAGATGAGGCTACCCGCCGCTATATGCTCCAAGAACTAGAACGTGACCGCGAGCAGGGCCTGCTCTACCTCAGCCCACGGCTTAACGACGAGGGGCGGGCGGCCTTTCCGGCGCTGTTGGCGGAGGCGCTGCGCGCCCACGATGAGCAGTGGCTGGCCGAGCAGCTCCGCGCGCAGGGTTTCCTCAACCCCTACGAGGAGCGGCATACGGCCCACGGCGGTATTGTCCAGGCGCAGTTGCCGGCCAACGCTGCGGAGATATTGGCCCAAGACGAGTTCAACCGCTACTACATGCGGGGGGTCTGCCTGCGCGCCCTGGCAAACGGGCTGGAGGTGGTTGAGGTCTA
>DATLZJ010000904.1:0-10889 GCA_035574055.1 Caldilineaceae bacterium | reverse complement strand
CGTCGTCTATGCCATCGCGACCAGCAGCGGCACCGCGACCATCCACGCCGCCCTGATCGCAGCGGGCATCTCCCCAGGCGACGAGGTGATCGTCTCGCCCATCACTGACATGGGTTCCATTGCCCCCATCCTCTTTCAAGGGGCCGTTCCCGTCTTCGCCGATCTGCACCCGCAGACCTATACGCTTGACCCCGCTGCGGTGGAGGCAGTGATCACACCCCAGACGCGCGCCATTCTGGCTGTACATTTGGCCGGCAACGCGTGCCCCATGGATGAGCTGCTGGAGATCGCCGAGCGCCACGATTTGATCGTGATCGAGGACTGCGCCCAAGCCTTTGGCGCAACCTACAAGGGACGGCCCATCGGCGCCATCGGCCGGATCGGCTGTTTCAGCTACAACGAGTTCAAGCATATCTCCTGTGGCGACGGCGGTCTGGCCGTCACTAACGATGAGCGGCTGGCGCTGCGCCTGCGCCTGGCGACCGACAAATGCTACAACCGCACTGCGCAAGGCGCCGAGCGCAACCCCGTCTTCCTGGCAAACAACTACCGCATGACCGAGCTACAGGGCGCGGTGGCGCTTGCCCAACTCAAAAAACTGGATGACATCGTGGCACGGCGGCGGCGTTGGTGCAGCGCCTTGAGCGAGCAGCTTGCAGGGTTGCCGGGCATTGATCTGCCCCAAGTGACGCCCGGCTGCGAGCCGTCTTGGTGGTTCTATATGCTGCGGGTGAGGCCGGATGAGTTGGGCGCGGACGCAGACGAGTTTGCGGCGGCGTTACAGGCGGAAGGGCTGCGCGCCTCGGCCCACTACATCGGTCACTGCATCTACGAATATCCCATCTTCGTAGAGCACAGCGCCTTCGAGCGAGGCGAGCACGCCTATATGCGCCGCGACTATGGCAAGGGGCTGTGTCCCCAAGCCGAGGCGATCCTGGAGACGTGCGTCATGCTGGCGATTCACCAGGCATATACCGAGACGGACCTGGCCGAGACGGTGCAGGGCGTGCGCCGCGTCGCGAAGTGGTTTGCAGATAGGCGGCGACAGTAGGCCGGTCAGCGACTAACAGTCGAACACCGACCAGCAGATGTCGTTTCGCAGTCGCTGATCATCCAGGACTAGATCGCGGATCGCTTCCGGCAACTGCGCGCGCTGCCACTGGCATTCCCGACGACCGGCGGACTCGCTCTCCCCCTTGGGCGCGGCTGCCCGCACGGCCTTGATGGCATAGGCCGCCGCGCCCAGCTCGTGGGCGGCAACATGCGCCACCGCCGCTGCTTGGCCCGCAGCATACGCGGCGTACCGAGGCGCTCCGCTCAACGCTCTGGCCGCACCGTTGGCGTGGCCGGCGGCCGTACGCGCTTGGGTCATTGTCATCTCACCTCGCGCCCAAGCGCGAGCCGCCTCGATAGCGCGACGCGGCCGGTCGTCATTGGGTTGTATTGCCTCGAATAAGTGCAACACATGCTCTGCGCAATCAGCCGCCCATAGCGCAAGCAGGCGATGATCGGCGTCTTGGAGGACGCCGCCGCGACGCACCGTGATGAACCTGGGGTCTCGCTTCTTGGGTAATATCATTCGTCAATTCTTACGCGTTCCTTCTGCCCAACCGAGATTTGGCCGAAGCCGAATGCGCTTGCCACTTACTGTCGTGATTATCGTCATTTCCTTCTCGTCAATCAAACCCAACCGCTCCACACTTGCTTCCCGCCGGCGCTCTGGCCGTGTGGCGGCAGCCAAACGCCACACGCCGCCGCGAAATGCCGCGCCAACCCATATGGCAGGATAACCTGTATCCCTGTATAATCGTCGCATGGCTACACTTGAACTGCGCTATCTGGCCGATGTGCCGGACCTATTACCACTCGTTGCGCGCTGGCATCAGCTTCAATGGGGCTACTTGAGCAACGCGATCAGCCTGGACGAACGGATACGGCGCTATCAAAGCCACCTCCAGCGCGAGCAGCCGCCCATGACCTTTGTCGCGCTGGTAGACGGGCAGCCGGCCGGTTCGGCCAGCTTGGTAGAAAATGACCTAGGCGACCGTTCCGATCTAACGCCCTGGCTCGCCAGCGTCTATGTCACGCCGCCCATGCGCCGCCAGGGCGTCGGCGCCGCGTTGGTGCACCGCGTCGCCGAAGAGGCAGCCCGCCTAGGTTACGCCACCCTATATCTCTACACCTATGACAAGGCCCGCTTCTACCAGCATCAAGGGTGGCGGGCGGTCGAGCGACGCCCCTACCGCGGCGTGCAAGTCACCGTTATGGCGCTGGACCTGGACAAACTCCCATCTTCCCATCACCAACCCTCGACCGGAAGGAGTCGTGCATGAGCTTCGAGACAGCCTTTACGATGGATACCTCCAGCATCAAGTTCGGCCCCGGCGTCACCCGCGAGGTCGGCGTAGATATGGCTGCGCTCGGCGCCAAGCGCGTGATGGTTGTCACCGACCCCCATCTGGCCCGAAGCGAGCCGGTAGCGATCACGCTGGCGGCATTGCGGGCTGAGGGGATGGACGCGGTGCTTTATGACCAGGTGCGCATCGAGCCGACCGACGCCTCGTTCAAGGATGCCATCCGCTTTGCCGCCGAGGGCAATTTCGACGGCTATGTGGCGGTAGGCGGCGGCTCCAGCATGGACACGGCCAAGGCCGCCAACCTCTACGCCACCTACCCTGCCGACTTTCTGGCTTATGTCAACCCGCCCATCGGCGAGGGGCGCCCGGTGCCGGGGCGGCTTAAGCCGCTGATCGCCATCCCCACCACCGCGGGCACCGGCAGCGAGACCACCGGCGTCGCCATCTTTGACTACCAGGAGATGCACGCCAAAACCGGCATCGCCCACCGCGCCCTGCGCCCCGTGATGGGCATTGTGGACCCCGACAACACGCGCACCCTGCCCAAGCTGGTCGCCGCCTGCACCGGGCTGGACGTGTTGAGCCATGCGCTGGAGTCGCTGACGGCCCTGCCCTATACCCAACGCCCCGCGCCCGAACATCCCCGGCTGCGCCCCGCCTATCAAGGCGCCAACCCCATCAGCCACATCTGGGCGTCGCGCGCCATCGAGATGTGCGCGCAATACCTGGTACGCGCTGTCCACGACCCGGAGGATGACGAGGCGCGCAGCCAGATGCTGCTGGCCGCGGCCATCGCCGGCATCGGCTTTGGCAACGCCGGCGTCCACCTGCCCCACGGCATGGCCTATCCGGTGGCGGGCATGGTCAAGGACTATATCCCCGCAGGCTACCATGTAGACCATCCGCTCGTCCCCCACGGCATGGCCGTGATCCTCAACTCGCCGGCCGTCTTCCGCTTCACGGCCCCCACCAACCCGGCGCTGCACCTCTACGCCGCCCGCCTGATGGGCGTAGACACGGCGGGCGCCGCGCCCGAGGAGGCGGGCGATCTGCTCGCCAACGCCTTGATCGAGATCATGCGCGCGGTCGGGATGCCCAATGGCTTATCCGCGCTCGGCTATGGGCCGGAGGATGTGGAGGGGCTGGTGGCGGGCACGCTGCCGCAGCACCGCGTGACCAAGCTCTCGCCTCGCCCGGCAGGGGCAGAGGAGCTGCGCCAGCTCTTCCTAGAGTCCATGACGATCTGGTAGGCAGCCACAATTGTCCGGCAGAACGGGCGCTGCAAACCGGTATCATGCCAACCCTTGTCACCTCCATGCGGAATCCCACACTTTCGAACCGAGTTGCCATTGTGACCGGCGCCTCCAGCGGCATTGGGCGCGCGACGGCCATTGCTCTGGCTCAGGCTGGCGCGCGCGTTGTACTGGCCGCTCGCCGGGAGGAGGCGCTTCGCGAAGCCGGCCAGGAGATCCGGGCATTTGGCGGTGAGGCCCTGCTGATCCCTACCGATGTCACTCACCAGGAAGAAGCGGCGCGCCTGGTACAAACCGCTTTGGCAACTTGGGGAAGGGTGGACATCCTGATCGCCAACGCAGGCCAGTATGTGCGTGGCCGGGTGGCTGCACTGGAAGTGGCCGACATTGAGCGCTCAATGGCCGTCAATTTCTATGGCGCACTATATGCGATTCTGGCTGTATTGCCCTCGATGCTGGCCCAACGGTCCGGCCATCTGGTGCTGGTCAGCTCGATGGACGCCAAAAAAGGACTACCATCTGACGCACCCTATGTGGCCGCGAAGTCTGCCCTGAGTGGCTTCGGTGAAGTTCTGCGCCAAGAATTGTACGGCTCTGGCGTCGCCCTGACTATCATCTTTCCGGGCCGGGTCGCCACCCCGATGATCAGCCACCTGAAGGTCCCTTGGATTTCGGCGCCAATTCCAGCCGACGCGGTCGCCCAGTCCATTGTACGGGCAATCCAACGCGGCCAACCGGAGGTCATCATCCCGCCGCTGGCACGCGCGCTCGTCCTGATCAACACCCTATCCCCACGAGCAGGGGACTGGCTGGTTCGTTTGTTTCACCTTGAGGGCTGGGAGCTTGATTCTGCCACGCGCCGGTAAAGGCAAGGTCGCCCAAGAGGAGAAAACCTCCAATCGTTATCGCTATCGTTACGGCGAATCTGAAGCAGAAGAGAGTTTGGTGATGATCTTGGGTAAAGAAGCGTTAATGAGCAAGAGCGTCCACCCCTGGCTACGCCGAATCGGGTGCGCCTATGTTCCAGGGCCGCTCACACCATTATTGGAGGAGACCGTTGCCAGGCTTCTGGGGCGCTTCGAGCGCCTCGGACATCAGGTGCAGGCTCATCCGAATCAAGCGACGGATCTGATTTTGACGACCGGTCGCTTGGGGATGCCGGTCAATTGGCGTGAGTCTCTGCTCTTTTCCAGTAGACGTCGTTTTGGCTTGTCTCATAGTCCGGTTGTCTACACCCTGGTTCATGCCTATCAGGCCGAGTTCGAGGGCTTGCTTACCCACTTTGCGAACGTGCTGGCGAAGAAAGTCCCCGATCGTGCTGATTACAATTTTCCTGGGCTTGCCTCTCATGCCTATTCCCTGCTCCATGCCCAAGGGCAACGCGGCGGCCCCATGTTGGCCCTGGAGCGCCTGGTGCAGGCGCAGGTGAAGAGTATCCGGGTGGTGTTGATCGTTGGCGACGATACGCCTAACGCCGCCTATCACTTTGATCTAGTGGGAGCATATCCCCAGAGCAAAGCAGACGATCTTGAGGAATTCTACACGGATATTGTCCTGCGCATGGTCACGGCGCTTAGCACTTCAGAGGTCCAGGCGCATCAGGTGATAGAGGAACCTATTCCACGGGCGCTCTGGGATTCTCTGACCACCCCTGAGGATATGCGCCAGGCCAGCCAGGAATTCGGGCGGCGCAACTTCTTCAGCGAAATCGCACGCATCTCGGATCTGGTGCATGTTCCGGCGCTCAGCGAGGTGATGAGCAGCCAGTATAGTGAAGGCTGTTTTGCCACCTGGGATCCGGTGCTGCAAGCGCTGATCGCCACGGTGACCGGAAGCGCGCGTCCTGTGGATAAAGGAAATCTGAGCGAGGATGATTTGGCGGTTATCGTCGGCATTCGGGAGGATGGATTGGGCGCGCTGGTGCGCCATGTGGCGGGAAAACGAAACGACCCGCCCTCCTCAGAGGCCGTAGAAATGATAGAGATGGATCGGGCGCTTCCCATGGTGACCCTGGGACCGGAATGGGGAGAGGTGGCCGGGCGGCAAGCGCCGGTCATACGCTCCAAACTACATGGGCATCGCAGCGTGGACGCCTACAACGCGGAGCGGGTCGAGTATGTTCCACTAGACGTTGCCTACTACCACTATCCGGTCTCTTGCGCAACCGAAGCCCAGGCCAAAGCCATCAAAGCGGCCTTTGCGCGCTCGCAGGCCCTGCAAAATCCGGCGGATCCTCGGCAAGTCGTCTTTACCATCCTTCCGGGACACGGGGTCATGCTTGCCGAAAAATGGGCGCCCGGCCTGCGCCCCTTTCAGCTATTGTGGGAATCTATGGACGCAGGCCACCTTCAGCTCACTGATCGGGTCCCGCAGGGGCCGATGTGGTACCTCCCCGGCGCTGACGGCCTGATGGTCTTGCATAGCGAGTGAGCGCAAGGCGTGCCACTGACTCTTCCCTCGACAATGGCCGAGCCGGTAAAGGCGCCCGCCATGATCTCGCTGAGGGCGCCCATGTCATAGTAGGCCGCCGCGCCCGGCGGCACATTCAGGGTGTTGATGACTATCGGCGTGCTCGGATCATTGGCGTTGTAGATGCTTACTCGGAAATCGGCGTTGCTGCTGGATGCATTCTGAACGCTGAAGATGGAGGTGAGGCCGTAGTAATTCTTGAGCACCGAGGCAAAGATGATCCGGGAGCTACCACCCCGTGTTGCATTTGCAATGGCTCGTGCCTTTACCGAAGTTGATGACGGCACGTGCACCAATGTGCTCAGGATAGGCTGATTGGACGTTATGGTTACTGCCCCGCGGAAGCTCGGGGACAAACCTGTTGGCCCTAGGCTCCCAACGTAAAGGGAGCCGCCTGCGCCGGCATTCAAAGACCTTGTTATTACAATGGGTGTGGATGCTCGGCCATTATAAAAGTTGAAGGCAACTGTTGTGTTACTGGTGCCCGCATTGTAGTAGGTGAATGCAGTCACGAACTCGGTGTTATAGGCAAAATCATCAACAAAGGGTATCTCCACGGCTGATGTATCACTTGTCGAGCCACTGAACAGCAGAATGCTCACAATCAGCGCAATTACTGCGCTACGCAGGATGTTCATGATAGCTCCTTCCCCTAAATCTCCCTACTGAATTCCCTACTGACTCTAGACATAGCCAAGAGAGCAATCATTCTGTTGACAACGGGCTAACCGGAGCTAGCGGCGAGGGAACCTGCTGTGGGGTATGCGCCGGGTTCACTACAGCCATGAGACGGTGACGCGAACCTGGGAGTTGGATCAATTGGCGTAATTGCCCAGTTGCCGGATCAAACTCGTACAGTCCACCTTGCCCAGCTACAAACAGGCGACTATCCAATGCCGCCATGCTGTTCACAGTCCAGTGATCCGGCAGCGGCCACACCTGTGTCTCACCTGTTGTCAAGTTCAGACGACTTATGTACCGGCGATGCTCTGAAATGAACGGGTCATAGCTAGGATTGTGGTACATATAGAGCTGGTCGACATCTATAGCCCCCCAGAGCGGCGAACGCGCGGGCAGCGTTTGCGTGATCAGCTGGGGCGGCTCAATCGTTGTATCCAGAACAAGCAGATCATTTCCTGCCTCGGGAAATTGATAACTTCTAATGTTGAGCACATAGAAGCGGCCTTGGTAGGAAAGGATAGATCGGGCATCAACGAGAAAAGTGGGTAGCGTCGCACGCTCGGCGAATGTCTCCACATCGAACACTTTGAGCCATCCATGCTCAGCACCTCCCCCCCACATAACCACCGATTGTTCATCTCCAGCCATGGTAGCGAGGAGGAAATGATCTGTTGTCCGTATCTCCAAGCGTTGGATGACCGCCAATGTCTCCAGATCGATGACCGCCAGAGAGGCATAGAAACCATTCTCAGCGCAGCCGACAAAAGCCCGACCGTGGGCGAAGTGAAAGCCGGTATAGGGGTCATCACAGACGGGCAGGGTAGCCATTAGCTGTCCATTCTCGCTAAAGACCTGGACCCGATTATCCACATGGCCAACTTGCTGACCATAACCCACCCACAGGCGGCCCTGCGGGTCACGGCCAAACCCCAGCGCGGTCCAGGGCAGGAGTTGCTGACGACTAATGATGCGCCTCTGGTCGGCATCAACGACTAGGAGTTCGGTGGCCCACCCCGTGAGGGAGCCAGGCGCCGAACCACTTGCCAGGACATAGACCACAGTGGTCGGCACAATGCTGATGGCAGACTCAGCGACCTGTGAGGAGGTACAGCCGCTGATGAGCAGCAAAACTACGCAGAGAAGCAAGAGTCCCGATACTCGGACCAGAATCTTCATTGGCTTCGTCACCAACCTTCCCAGATAGTCCGCTAGTTGCGAGGTACGAGAAATTGCTACGAAGGCGAAATGCTAGATCAGTAGCTATGAGAAGTTCTTCAGTGTGAGGCGGAATGGGTATCACCACAATACCAGTTGCCCACACCAAAGGATAAGCCCATGATAACCGACTTGAACTGGCGCTCGCCTATGCCACGGACCTGGTGGTGGGGGGAACTGCTGGCGGAGCACACCGACCTCAACGTTATCGGCGACTAAGCCTACCTAAGTGCCAAGCAGGCAGCCTAACTCCTCGCCCACAACCGGATCGCCTCCACACCCTGCCCCGCCGCAACCAGAAGCGGCCAATGGCTGAGTCCACCAAGCGCCTCCTCAATGCCGCACGCCAGATCATCAAGACCACCAACGACCAACTCACAGAGCCATTCCACCTTGAGACCGACCCGGCTCATTCGTTCTGGGGCCTGTGTGCCCGGCTGTATAGCAAGCTCACCGCACACACCCTCTGCATCTCTATTAACCGTCTCTTAGGGAAGCCCAACTTCCTTCAGATTAAGTCCCTGGCTTTCCCTATCCAGCATTTCGCCCTAATAAGTCTGGGGTGGGTTCGTTCCCTCACTTATGATCAAAACGTCAGGGTCTAGGTAAATCTCATCGGGTGCAACAGCATCCAACACATACTGCTGGTTGAGCGTGGGAAAGCGATTGATAACCCAATTGACATACGAGGAAGCATCGCTGTCCACATCCCACCCGATAGCAAGATTTGCTCTCCAGACCACAGACGAACAGTAGGCTGCATCATTTCTGCTAGGATGTGCAAAATCAAAGCTATAGGGGGTGCGCCCATCCGTGCCATACAACCCCTCTACCCAAGCAAGTGCTTCCTCACGTCGTTGCTGTGATACGCGTTGGTTGTAGCCAATGGCAATACACTGGTCGACATCAAGCCAATGATCGATGAACTCCAAGCGAGCCCCTCTACCAGGATTTGCCTCATATACAGCTCGTGGAGTACTTGCCGTTGCTCCATGATACATCCCAATATGGGCAAACTTCTTTGCGAAGAAAAGGTTATTAATCTTACCAGGCATAGACATGAACATGAGCCAACCTGGTTGGAGCAGGCCAAATCTAGCCGATCCATCAGCCTCTGGATTGTTGAGGGTGCAGGGATCTGGCATAAATTGATCAATCACCATCGCTGCCCAGGCTTGTATCGGCTCTGCCTGAATGAGTACTTCCCCTGCTCCTGCCCCTCCATTATTCTCTCCAGCATGTTGATCTGTTGACACAAGTGGTACGAGAACCTGTGAAGGATCGGGGGTAACCTGTGTCAGTGATTGTTCCTGAATTTGCGGTTGGTCACCCAGGTCCTGTACTGGCACAAGGGATATTGACTCTTGTGATTTCTTGCGAAACGCCTTTTCCAATCGCTCACCAAGCACGCGGTCCACCGCGACAAACGCTGGATCATTCTCCAGTTGAATGCTTAGGTTTTGGATTTGCTCCTGAATCGCCATCGCTTCCGCTGGATCTTTGACCTCTGCCAACTGCTCGATCAACTCAGCCGTCTGCTGCTGGATGGCGCGCGTCTCGGCTGAATAGGGGAGATTGGCAAAGAACAGGCTGCGCGCCGCCGCGACCCTGGCTTCGGCCTCAGGATCCTCTGCAGGCCCCGCCTGAGCAGCTTTCTCTAGGCCCTCGATGTAATCCAACGCCGCGGTCAGTTCGTCCGGTTCGCCGTCGCCATCGCAGTCGGTGACAATGTCGATCGGGCGCGTGATCACCACCTCGCCCGGCGGGACCGGCGGGAGCGCTTGCGCCAAGAGCGCCTCGCTTTGCGCGCAAACCAGAATCATCGTGAACAACCCGATAGCAACGAGCCGACCATACATCCATCTGCTCTGCTGCATGATGCCCTCCTTGGGGGATTTGTTGAACTGGTATGAAGGGGCTGTCAAGCTTTGAACAATCCTCGACCACCGCTGCCACGGCCAAGCGGCAGCGATACGAGCCAATGCGCTGTTTGTGCGGATTCAGCTTGCCGGCAGGCAACGTGAGGGCAGGGTGATGTCGGGCCGCTTCCGGCTAGCGTCGCGCCCAAGAGTTTTCGGGGGTTATCAGCTCATAGGCACTTACCTTATCAAGAGGCTCTCCAGAAGAGAGAGATTGGATGGTTGAAACAAGCCGAACAAAGAAGCGCCAACACACTGCGCGATCGGGGCGCGGAGGAAGCCAGGTACTGCGCAGCTCACGCGGTGTAAAGACGAAGAGGCGTTAGACAACGTGTGCGATGTAGAAAGCGGAGACAGGCTTACGACAGCACCACAATAGCAAAAAAAATGGATGTCAATCCTCGATTTTTGCAGCATCTCGATGACGGGGCGGAGATACCGCGACTCCGTCAACCCTGGCCGGCCAACAGCATCGCGGAGATGCTGTTGATAGCGCCTGGTCGCCAGTAAGCCGGGCAAGTGGTAGGGCATCACCGCCTGGCGTGGGTAAATTGACTTTGCCTGGCGGCTATGCTATCCTCGCAGCTAGGTCCTACCTAGCTCAATGACCCGGCGTTGGCCCGTACCGGCCTTGCTCGATAGGAGGTCTGACCGCCTTGGCGTACCTGGCCTCCCGTCGCAAGACGGCAATTGCCTTGCGGCCCTGCTCCACCAACCTGTGGCCTCGTCATCTTGGCCTTATCACCATGACCGTGTCAGCTTGGCGGTGTTCTCCATCAGCCTCCCTAGGCTGTGTGCAATGATTGAGGCCGCCGGCGCCCCGGCGACCCAGTAACTTACATCACACCAGGTACCGCCACATCAGGTACTATCACACCAGGAGGAACCAATGCTCTCCAAACGTCTGGTCTGGGTCTCAACGCTGCTGGTCATCCTCTCCTTGCTCTTGGCAGCCTGTGGCGGCGGCGCGGCTCCGGCTGAAGCGCCCGCCGAGC
>DATLZJ010000903.1:0-5367 GCA_035574055.1 Caldilineaceae bacterium | reverse complement strand
CCCCGCCTGCCGCTCCGGGCCAGCTCCCGCCAGAGCAGGTGCTCTGGCGCGGCCGGCCCTACCTCACCATCGGCACCCGCTACGAGCTGACCAACGAGCGCATCCGCATCATCCGTGGCATCCTGGGGAACAACATCGAGGAGATCGAGCTGGTGCGGGTCAAGGATACCAAGGTCAAGCAGCACATGGGCGAGCGGATGCTCAATGTCGGCGACATCACCATCATCAGCGCCGACCCGGCGACGCCGGAGTTTGAGTTGCGCAATGTGCGCAATCCGGTCGAGGTGCGCGAGCTGATCCGCAGGACGATGATGCAGGAAAAGGCGCGCCGTGGTCTCTATTATCGTGAGGATATCGGCGGGGGCGAACCCGTCTAGGCCCATGGGCGAACCACTGGTTCGGGCGGACGGCTCCCCTGGGGCCGATATCGCCCATGTAATGACCCATGTCATGGCTGCCGCTCAAGCGGCGGGGGACTTGATCCTGCAGATGCAGGCTGCGGGGCTGCGCGCGGTGGCCGGCAAATCCAGCGAGATCGATCTGGTGACAGAGGCCGACGTGGCCGCCGAGCAGGCGATCCGCGCCGCCTTGCAGCAGACCTATCCGGCCTATGGCTTTTGGGGTGAGGAAAGCAACGAGCCGCCCAGCGGGACGGACTTCTTTTGGGTGGTAGACCCAATTGACGGGACGACCAATTTCGCCAACGGGCTGGCCTTCTACGCCGTCAATATCGCGCTCAACCGGGGCGAGGAGACGCTGTTGGGGGTGACGCTGGAGCTGCCGGCCCGCCGGCTCTACTGGGCCATCGCCGGCCAGGGCGCTTATGAGCGGCTGCCCAACGGCGCGGACCGGCGGCTGCAAGTGAACCGGAGTAGCCAGTTGGCTCGCGCCCTGCTCTCAACCGGCTTTCCTTATCACCGTACCGAGCACGAAGACAATAACCTGCGCGAGTTCAACTACTTCCTGGCGCACGCCCAAGGCGTGCGCTGTATGGGGTCAGCGGCAATGGACCTGGTGAATGTGGCGCGGGGGGCGCTGGCAGGCTATTGGGAGGGCTGGCTCAACCCGTGGGATGCCGCTGCCGGCGCGCTCCTGGTGCGTGAAGCCGGCGGTCTGGTCACCGACTACAGCGGCCAGCCTTGGCGGCTGCGCAGCAAGACGCTGATCGCCAGCAATGGGCAGCCGGCCCTCCACGCGGCGCTGGTAGAAGGCATTCGCAGCGCCCGCAATGGTCTTGCCGCTCGTCTTCTGCCCGCCGCCGAAGGCGCCTGAGCAAGCGCGCCAGCCTCATCACAAGCGTTGAACGCGAAGAGCGGCGGCCCGGCAGGCCGCCGCTCTTCGCGTAGTAGACACATGCTAGATGAGGTAGAGTGCAAAATAGAGTGTAAAATGAGGTATAGTGCGTCGAAAAGTGTGGGTAGAAGGGAGGCCCATCCCCGTCTCCGCTCAGCGGCTGCGGACCGTAGGTAGGTAGAGGCGCTTGGCGCCTGCCGCGGTCTCGCCCTCGTCGGCGATGGCCAGCAGCTCCAATGGCGTCGTCAGGCTGCGATAGGCGTTGAGCCGCCCATGGCCGTACTCTGGGTCCCATCCGGGCGCGCCCAGGTCATCGGCGCCGGCAGCCAGGGCCGCGCGTAGCTCGGCAGCGGTGAGCGTGGGATGGAGGCTGAGCAGCAGCCCGGCCAGCCCGCTGGCAAAGGGCGTCGCCATACTGGTGCCGCTGAGATAGGTATAGCCCCCGTAGGTGTTATCCGATAGGTGATAGGTGCTGTAGATCAGGTCGCCCGGCGCGACCAGGTCAAGATAGGCGCCGTAGTTGCTCTTGATCCAGCGGCTCTCCTGCATGGTGGTCGCGCCGACTGCCACCACACCGTCCAGCGCAGCCGGGTAGAAGGGCATCGTGGCCCCATAGTTGCCGGCGGCGGCGATGATCAGCGCCCCGCGCTGTTGGGCATAGCGGATGGCCGCCTCCAGCGTTTGGGAAGGAGTTGGCGACCCCAGGCTCAGGTTGATGATGCGCGCCCCATTGTCTGCGGCATAGAGGATCCCCTGGGCCAGGTCGGACCAGGCGCCTTGGTTGGCGCTATTGAGCACCTTGACCGGCAGCAGCCGGCAGCCGGCGCAGACGCCGGCCACGCCTTGCCCGTTGTCCATGCCGGCGGCAATGATGCCGGCGACATGGGTGCCGTGGCCTGTCTCATCTTCAGGGAAATCGTCCTCGTTGACAAAGTCGTAGCCCTGGACGAGGCGGCCTGCGAATTCAGGATGGGTCAGGGCGATGCCGGAATCTACCACCGCGATCAGCACCTCGGCGCTGCCGGTGGTCAGTTCCCAAGCGGCCTGAGCCTGGATGTGGTCGAAGCCGTAGCTGCGCGCCGGGTCGGCGAAATCGGGATCGGTGGGCAAGTAGGCGGCGCCCACGGGGAGGTCCGGCTCTAAAAAGGTGATGTCAGGGCCGGCCATTTCCGAAGCGACCCAGAGCAGATCGCCCGGCGCCCGCACCTCCGCCACATTGATCTGGGGCATCCACTGGATTAGCTCGCCGCGCATCTGGGCGATGCGCGCCTCGCGTACCTCGCCCGGCGTACCGGGCGCAAATTGCACCAGCACCCGCTGCTCGACCGGCGCCTCTTGGGCGGCGGCAGGCCGGGCCGGGGCAAGCCAGCCGGCGAAGATCGCCGCCAGGATGCACGCCAGCATCAGGCAGATCGTATGGTATCGGGTGCCATGGTATCGGGTGCGGGTTCTCCAAGACAAGGGCGTCATTGCGCTGGGCAGGGTGGCTGCCGGGCTGCCACGGCCAACGGGCGCCGGCATCGCTCGGCAAGGTTGGCTGGGTGGCTGTGTCTGGGTTTTCTCTGTGATCAACTCTGTCATCAATCAACCGCTTTTTGACAGCGACTGCCCTTTGACATGACAAACCGGGTTGAAAAAACCCGGTGACGCCAGTAGGGTAAGCTTATCAGTGTGCCTCTGCGCGCAAGAGGTGTGCCCTTGCCGTTCTGCCACCACTATAGCACAGGCCATGAACGCCGTAATTATCGAAAAGCTGTCAATGCATCCCCTTTCCTTTCTCCTTTTACGCGTTTCTTTACGGGCAAATAGGGTTTCGGCCCTGACCGGTGTATGCGTCTTATAGCGTTGCCAAGGCGAGCAGCGCGCAGAATGCGGCCTCTGCAAAGGCGCTTGGTCGCGCAGAACCCGCAAATTGTGCAATTACGCACGAATCGGTTCTGAATCTTTGGGCAGGCTGCACAATGCGCCGCCGGCCTGCCTGTGCTATCTTCGGGGCATGTGGGTGTAAGAATCTGGGGGCAGACGAAATTACACCTATTCCAAAGGGGAAGCGGGGTGGTCCTTGCAACCCTGGCGGAACTGCAAAGTCAACTGGGGAGCGGGCTTTGCAGCAGACTCCACTCTTATCATTACCTCCTTTGGTTCCTCCTTTTCCTCTATCTTCGGTGGGGTCCGCCATCCGCAAGGGTGGCGGACCGGCCCTCCTCCGTTGCCGGGCGTCGGACGGGCGTCCACTCCTTGCCGCGGATGCTGCTTAATCATCCTCGTCGAACAGGTCGCCCAGCTCTCGCTCCCACACATCATCCAGCGGCATAAAGGGGCGCTCGGTAAAGTTGCTTGCCAGCTTTTCCAAATAGCCGCGCACGTTGACCTGGGGCAGTGTGCGCTCCAGCTCCTCGATCTTGCTGTCAATGGAGGCGATCAACTCTTCGCTCTGCCGGTCCAGCTCGGACAGGTCAATGCCCAGCCCGAACATGTAGTTGAAGCGGCGCATCAGCTCATACCACGCCTTATAGTCGTGCTCGATCCGCACCCCCTGGATGGCGGAGCTGTTCTGGCTGAAGTCGTAGGCCGGGACAAAGGCGTTGAAGACGAACAACTCGATCTCGTGGGCCTCGGCTGCATCTACCAGATAGGAGCCGATGGTGGCGCCGCCCTGGTAATTGGAGAAGCGCACCGCGTAGTTTTCCAACTCGCCCTTCATTCGCCGCAGGCTATAGGTACAGGAGATCTCCCGGTCCTTGTCATAGGGCATGGCGCCATAGACGCCGCCGATAATGGCGGCGCGGCGCACGCCCAGGGTTTTGATTGCATAGAAAAAGCCTTCGGCATAACGCTCAATGTTCATGTGCGGCTCATCGCCCAGGAAGATCACCAAGCCTTTGCCGTCCAAATCCACATAGTAAAAGTCATTGGCGCGGCGCTTGATCTGCCGGCTGTACCCTTCCTCAAAATGGACTTCCGGACGCAGCCAGTGATGGGTGCCGGGGATCTGGAAGACATAAAAACCGTCGGGCGACATCTCGCCGATCTTGTGCGCGCCGGTGTGGGTGATGAGGTATTGGGGGAGGCCGGAGGAAACCGACCCGGCATCGGCCCACTGCTGCCACCCGGCGATCATATAGATTTCACCGGCTGCGGGTTTTTCATGGAATGTGACCCAATCGTTCATGCTCTTTTCCTCAACCGTCGCCTCGTCGTTGCCGGCAGCGCCGGAGGTTCCTGGCAGACCGCGCCCGCGGGCGCATCTGCTGATGGCCCCATTGTACCATAAGACGGCGGTTGGTGGCTGGTTGCTGTTGGCGGGCGGCTCCAGAAGGGAGGAGATAGGAAATAGGAGATAGGAAATAGGAGATAGGAGCTGGTTTCTAGCTTCTATGTCCTGCCTCTGAGCTACCAGCTTTCAGCCACCAGCCTTCTTTGGGGTTAGTTTCTGCTATGGGAACGCGTTGAGCTTGCGGCCGTCGCCGGCGGTTTGGCCGCCGTCAATGACCAGTGTGTGGCCGGTCATGAACTTGGCGTCGTCGCTGGCGAGGAAGGCAAAGGCGCCGGCGACATCATCCGGTGTGCCGAGCCGGTTGAGGGGAATCAGCCGCTCCTTGTAGAACTCCATGAACTCTGGCGGGTCAATCTCCGCGGCCATGGGGGTGAGAATATAACCGGGCGCGACCGCGTTGACGCGAATGTTATAATCCGCCAGGTCCAGCGCCATGGTTTTGGTGAGCAGCACCACACCGCCCTTGCTGGCGTTGTAGTGAGCATATTTGACCTCGGCAACCAACCCGTTCTTGCTCGCCATGTTGATAATGACCCCACCTTCGGGCTGCCTGGCCATCTGGCGGGCTACGATCTGGGCCACATTGAAGACGCCGGTCAGGTTGATGTCAATGATGCGCTGCCAATCTTCCGGCGCGATCTCCAGGAAGTGGTCTTCCTGCGCTACGCCTGCCACATTCGCCAGCACGTCTATGCGCCCCCAACGGGCGACCGCCGCCTCTACCGCTGCCTCGATCTCCTGGCGGTTGCGGACATCTCCCGTCCAGGGGACGACGCGCTCGCCTGCATTCCATTCCT
>DATLZJ010000902.1:0-5985 GCA_035574055.1 Caldilineaceae bacterium | reverse complement strand
ACCGGCAGAAAGGCGCGCCTCCAGGAACAGAAGTCCAGCCATTCCCGCCAGGATTGAAGATGGTCATCGGGAATGGACATGCGAAGTCACCGGCCGAAAACCCACAACTCGGGAGCCAAATCTACTTCAAATGCGGACCAGGTGGGAGCAGCCCAGAACTGGCTGCCCCGCCGACGCAATGTAGCTCCGGCGTGATGGTGGTCTCGTTAATCTTTCCCAACTGTTGGGATGGGAAGAATCTAGATAGCGCCGATCATCGCTCACACATGGCCTATCCCACCAGCGGCAAGTGCCCGGCATCCCATCCGGTTGTGTTGCCCAGACTCCAGACCTTTTACCGCTACACTGTCGGCACCGCGCCAATTGGCGCCATCACATTCTCATCAGGGCCGTATTACACCATCCACCAGGACTTCTTCAATGCCTGGGACCCGGCGACTTTGCAAACTCTTGTGACCAATTGCCTCAATACGCAAGTGGATTGCGGGCAGAATCCAACGATTTCGGGCACGCAAGTCATGACGGGCACGCAAGAGACCCCAGCCGACGAGATCGGCCTCATGGGTGACAGGAGACTCTTCCTACCCGCGATCATCCATTAGTCCATGCTTGAAGACTCACCCTCTAGTGAGTTCGGCCAGCCATTCTGACCGAGTGGGTGTCAACAAAAGGGCGGAGGACTGAACTGGCCCTCCGCCCTTTTGTATTTTGTGGGCTTCCTCTATTCGCTGTTTTAGGACGGCTAGAGTTACGAATGGCAAAGTGGATCAAGCCTCACAAGAGCTGTACAAATCAGTTTAGCTTGGCAAAAACAGTGAGGAACGTGTACGATTCCGGATCAGGCGGAAATTTGACCAATTGAGATAAAACGAAGGCGAGTGATCAGGTGAAGCTTGTGATTTACCCTGCGCTGGATGAGGCGTCCGTGACCGAATTGGAGCGCGCCGCGGCGGAAATTGGCGGCGAGATCGAGGTGATTCATGCAACCGATGAGGCGGAGGCCCGCCGCGCCATCGCCGACGCCGACGCCTTCTATGGCAATCTGACGCCGGACCTGCTGGCGCACGCGCCTAAGCTCCGCTGGGTGCAAGCGCCGGTCGCCGGCCTGGAGAACTACCTATTTCCTGCCTTGGTCGAGAGCGACGTGACGCTCACCAACATGTCCGGCATCTACAGCGACCAGATCGCTGACCAGGCGCTGGCTTATATCCTGATGTTTGCACGCGGGCTGCATATTTACCTGCGCCGCCAACTGGCCCACCAGTGGCAGGCTGGCGTGCCGGTCGTTCACCTGGCAGACCAGACCTTAGGGGTCGTGGGGCTAGGCGGGATCGGGACCGAGGTCGCCAAGCGGGGCGCGGCGCTGGGCATGAAGGTCATCGCTGTCGAGGCGCGCCGGCGCCCGCCGCTGCCCTTTGTCCATGCGCTGTGGCCTCCAGAGCGGCTGGACGACCTGCTGGCCGCGGCTGACTTCCTGGTGCTCTGTGTGCCCCACACGCCGGAGACGGTCAAGCTGATCCGCCGCGCCCAGCTCCGGCGTATGAAGCCAACTGCCTACCTGATCAACATCTCACGCGGCATTGTCGTGGACTTGGCCGACCTAACCGCGGCATTGCAGGCCGGCGAGATCGCCGGCGCGGGGCTGGATGTCTTCGAGATCGAGCCGCTGCCCGCCGACCATCCCCTGTGGGACATGGAGAATGTGATCATCACGCCCCACATGGCCGCAGCCAGCCCCCATGTGGCTCCACGGCGGCTGGGAGTGGTGAAGGAGAATCTGCGCCGTTTCGCGAAGGGCGAGCCGCTGCACAATGTAGTAGACAAGCGACGCTGGTTCTAGCGTTGGTTCACGGCAGCGCGGCCGGCGCGCCAGAAAAAGAGGATGCCCAGCCCGACACAGAGCGCGGCCACACCATACATGCGCGCCGGGCCGACGCTATCATAGAGCGCGCCGCCCAGCAGCGCGCCGGCGGCTGCCCCCAACCCCATCACCATCCCCGAAAAGAGGCCCTGCACCGTCGCGCCCATACCCACCGGCGCAATCTGGTTAGCATAGGAGACCCCGGCGACCCACATGGCCGAGAAGGTCAAGCCATGCAGCAGATTGATGGGCAGAACCAGCCAGGCCGCAGGCATCAGTGCATACGCGCCCAGCCGCGCCACATTGGCGGCCAACGAGAGCAGCAGGAGACCGCGCGCCCCCATCCACCGCAAGAGCCGGTCTGAAAAGAAGAAGACGGGCAGCTCGCTCACCGTCGCCACCGTCAGCGACAGCCCCATGAGCGCCTCGCTCGCGCCCAGGTCCAGCAGATAGAGAAAGAGAAAGCTGTGGACGGTGCTCATCGCCATGCCGGCGACCAGCACCGTCGCCAGAAAGACGAGCAATTGGCTGTTGGCGGCCAACCCGCGCAGCGCCAGCCGCACCGACTGGCCGATAGGCGCGCGGCTGATGGGCAGACGCAGAGCGACCAGCAAGCCCAGCGCCATCCACGAGGCATAGGCGTAGAAGCTCATGCTCGCCCCCAAGCGCTCCACCAGCACGCCCGCGCCGGCGCCGGCCAGCCCCCAACCCACCGCGCCCCAGAGTCGTTGCTTGCCATACTCGGCGCTGCGTGCGCCCAGGAGGGCCATCACGCTGTTATCCACCAGCGGCATGATGGGCGCGACGAAGAAGGCATAGGCCGCGACCACAACCAGCAGCCAGCCGAAGGCCGTCGCCTGCGCCAGGGTCAGCGCCGCGGTGATGGCCCCGACGATGGCGACGAGCAACAGCAACCGGTGTCGCTGCAAGGCGTCGGCCAGCAGGCCCCAGAGCGGGGCCGAGAGCCACGTCACCACCGGCGCCAGCCCGGCCAACAGGCCGATCTGGGGGCCGGATAGCCCCAACTGCCGGTAGTAGAGCACCAGGAAGGGCATGAGACAGGCGCCGGCGGCGTAGTAGCTGAAGTAATACGCCTTGGGCACAAAGAGGGATGGGTCGCCCGCCAGACGCAATCCGGCGCCAGAGGCTCGGCTTTTGAGTTGTGAGATCATATCGGTACGGCGAATGCCGGTCTTTTCTAGCGTTCGGTGTGTCAGAGGCTTGAATGTGCGGCCCTGACAAAGATTATGGTACCACGCGCGCCAGGCGCAGCAACGTTTGGAGCAGCACATTTGCGCCGGCGACCAGGTCATCCGCATCGGTCTCCTCGTCCGGCGTATGGCTGCGCCCTCCCTTGGACGGCACAAAGATCATGCCGGAGGGCACGAAGGGGGCCAACGAGTGGGCGTCATGGAGCGCGCCGGAGGCGAGCGCCATGGAACGCAGCCCCAAGTCTGCGCAGGCGGCTTGTATCGCGGCCTGGATGCCTTGATCGAGTGGCTGGGGAGCCAACCGGCTGCCGGCAATGAACTCATGGGTCACACGGCCGGCGCGCGCCGCCTCAGCCGCCAGGGCGCGAACTTGCCGGTCCAGCGTCTCCAGCGTCGCCTCTTGGGCGGCGCGGAACTCGACCGTCACCGCGGCGCGCCTGGGCACCACATTGGCAGCGCCCGGTTGCACGGTCAGGTTGCCGCAGGTTGCCACCGCGCCGGGAAAGTCGCGGAGCACGCTGTCATAGAGCGCGGTGATGAAGCGAGCTGCCGCTGCCAGCGCGTCGGCGCGCAGGGGCAGGGGCGTGGTGCCGGCGTGGTCGCTGCGCCCGTAGAAGATGACCTGGCAGGCGCGGCGGCCAAAGATGGCCTCCACCACGCCGATGGTCGCGCCCGCCTGTTCAAGCCGGGGACCTTGCTCGATGTGCAATTCTACAAAAGCGGCTACCTGGCGCCGATCTCGTTTGGCGGCCAGGAGCGAATCAACGGCCAGCCCGCCGGGCGTCATCTGGCGCATCGCCTCCAGGTCCGCCGGATAAGCCGCGGCGGCCTCCAGAAAGCGCATGACGCCGGCCCGGCTAAGGGCGCCTGCCATCAGCCGGCTACCGGTGAGGCCATCGAGCCGTCCCTCCTCGTCGGTGAAGGCGATGGCCTCCAGGTCAAAGGCCAGGGGCGCGTTCGCCTCGCGCAGGGTGCGCAGCGCCTCCAGCGCGGCCATCACGCCCAATGCGCCGTCATAGCGCCCGCCGTGGGGCACCGTGTCCAGATGGGAGCCGCTCAGAATGGTCTTGGCGCCCGCTTGCCCACAAGAGAGGCGCGCCGACAGATTGGCGGCGGCGTCGGTCGTGACAATCAGCCCGGCCGCCTCGGCGCGTTCGGTAAAGAAGGCGCGTGCAGCCCGCTCGGCAGGGGAAAAGGCGCGGCGGTCGAGGCCGCCCCCTTCATCCTCCGGAACTGCGCCGATCTGGGCCAGGTCGTACAGGTCTTGCAGAAAACGTTGGGCATTGATCTGGAGCATGGTACTCGCTATAGTTCTCCCGCCGCCATAGCGCCCAGCAAGGCCATCTCGCGATGGACCGGGTCCGCGGCGACCTGGGCGGCGACCATTTCTGCCGCAGCCTGGGCCTCAGCGCGGATGGCGGCATCGTCCAGGGTCAGCAGCCTACGGTCACGCATCAAGAGCCGCCCTGCGACCAGGACGGTTGTCACCTCGCGCCCGGTGGCAGCATAGACCAGATTGGGCACAATCGTGCGGATAGGCGCCTCCAGGATGGGCAGCAGGTTCGGCTCGGTCAAGTCCACCAGGATGATGTCGGCCTGTTTGCCTGGCTCCAGCGAGCCGATCTGGTCGCCAAGACCGATGGCCTGTGCGCCCTCGATGGTCGCCATACGCAGCACTTCCCACGCCGGCATCACGGTCGGGTCGCGGTGCTTGATCTTGTTGAACAAGGCGGTCAGCTTCATCTCATTGAAGACATTGTTGCAGTTGTTGCCTGCGGCCTGGTCCGAGCCAAGCGCCACCTTGCCGCCCGCGCGGCGAAACACATGGGCCGGCGGCACAATCCCGTCAATGATGCCGATACTGCCGGAGCAGAGCGCCATGCTGGCCCCGCTGCGGGCGATCCGCTCGGCCTCGGCGTCGGTCGCCTCCGTCAGATGGACAGCCAGAAGCTGCGAGTCCAGGTAGCCGATCTCGGCCAGGTATGCAGGCGTGCGCTTGCCGTACCGTTTGAGCATCTGGTCAATCTCGCGGTCGCCCTGGGCCACATGCATGTGGATCATCAGGCCCCGCTGCTCGGCGAGCCGCTTGATCGCCAACAACTGCTCCCGGTCCAACATATCGGCGGCCTGGGGGCCAAACATGACGGTGATGCGTCCGCCGGCGGCGTTGTGCCAGGCGTCGGCAAAGGCTACGGCATCGGCGATGGCCGCCTTGCCCACCTGCGGGTCGAGCGGGTAGAGATCGCCGATGCGCCAGCCGGCCATCCCGCCGGGCGGCAGCGCGTTGATGGTGGGCGTCAGCCGCGCCCGCACACCGGCCTGGGCGAAGACCTCCGCCCAGCCGGGTATCGGCCTGGCGTAATCGCCAAAGGTCGTGGTGCCGGCGCGCAGCGCCTCCAGCACGTTCAGGCGCGTGCCCGCGAGCGCGGCCTCATCCGAAAGATGGCGGGCGTAGGGCGCCAGCCCCTTTTGCATCCAATGGGCGACATCTTGCGCCACCCCGCGCACCACGGCCCACGGCGTGTGCATATGCGCATCCACCAGGCCGGGCAGCACGGCACAGCCGCGCGCGTCGATCACGCCGGCGGCAGAGTAGCGGGCTGTGATCTCCTGCGTCGAGCCAACGGCAGCAATGCGGCTGCCCTGCACGGCCAGCGCGCCGTCCGCCAGATAGCCGACGCCCCTCCCCTGCATAGTGAGCAAATGACCGTGGACGATGAGCAGGTCAGCGGGTTCAGTCATGGTATGTCCCACATAGGGCCTACAGGCGTATGTCTTATCGTAGGTGCGGCATCTAGGAGTTTCGCAAAATAAGCGGCATACCGATTGCGTAGGTGCGCTATCCGGCGCCACTCGTGGCGCGCACGCTCTCGCCCCGGTACGCATGTGCGGCAAGGATGCCGCACCTACGAT
>DATLZJ010000901.1:0-5801 GCA_035574055.1 Caldilineaceae bacterium | reverse complement strand
TGGCGGCGTCTATGGGTGGGGCTTTACGGTGGTGGTGCCGCAAACTGGCGAACTGGCCCACCGCAACCTGAGCTATTGGGGCTATCGCGGCTTTGGCAACGCCATTCTCGCCACGGGCGACCTGCGCTATGCCGACGCCTGGAGCCGGATGGTTGACCAGATCAACGAGCAGGCCAAGGTCATTGACGGCGTGACCATGTACCCGCGCATGTATGGCGATGCCGGGTGGTATGCGTTCGAGCCTACGCCCTACAGCTACGGCGCGTTGGACCTGTACTACTGGACGCAAAGTGAGCGGGATCTGGCGCGGGTGCGCCATGACCCGTGGGTGCGCTTCTTGCTGGGCGAAAATCCTGCCTACCCGGTCGAGGCGATGCAGGCCGACTTTGAGACCATCCGGCGCAAGGTGGCCCAAGGCGTCTACGGCGAGACGTTGACGCCCGACACGCGGCTGTCCGACAACCCGAATCCCTATAATCCGGCGACGGTCGCCTCTTTGGTGCGGCTGATGCTGGGCGGGCTGCCGACCGGCAACGCGGGCTTTCCCTTGCAGGCGCGGCTGCGTTATTTTGACCCGGCGGCGCGGCGGCCCGGCCTGCCGCCGGATGTCGCTGCGCTGGTGGAGCAGATGAGCGCGGATGAGACAGTGGTCTACCTGGTCAATTTGAACCAGACGGAGGCGCGTAGCGTCGTGGTGCAGGGCGGCGGCTATGGCGAGCACCGGCTGCGCGAGGCGCTGATTGGCGACCGCAGCACACCGGTGGATGGGGCCTGGTGCATGGTGCGGCTGGACGCTGGCTGCGGCGGGCGGCTACGGCTGCTGATGGACCGCTATGCCAATCCGCCGACCATGCATTTTCCGTGGGCATAAGCGCAACAACAGGATGCCGGCGCGCGGGCGCCGGTCTCCAGGCGGACATTCATCAACAATCATCAATAATATCAATAATAAGGAGCAGACAATGCGGGTAGATGACCTGGATACCCCCGTTCTCACTATAGACCTGGATGCGCTGGAGGAAAACCTGACGCGGTACCAGCGCTATTACAATGAGCACGGCATCGGGCTGCGACCTCACATCAAGACCCATAAGACGCTGGCGATTGCCCATATGCAGATGGCGCATGGGGCGATTGGTTTGACCTGCCAGAAGATCGGCGAGGCCGAGGTGATGGTCGCGGGCGGGCTGACCGTGGATATCCTGATCCCCTATAACATTATCGGCGCGCAGAAGTTGGACCGGCTCCTGCGGCTGGCGCGACAGACGAAGATGACCGTCGCTGCCGATTCGGAGGTGACGGTGCGCGGCCTGTCGGAGGCCGCGGCTGCGGAGAACGTAACTTTGGGGGTGATCGTGGAGGTAGAGGCAGGGATGAACCGCACGGGCGCTGCGCCCGCCCAGGCGGTCGAGCTGGCGAAGCTGATTGACCGGTTGCCTGGGCTGGAGCTGCGCGGGCTGATGGCCTATCCAACGCCGCCGGAAAGCCGCGAGATCATTCAGGAGGCTCTACACCTGTACGACCAAGCGGGGTTGCCCCACCCTATCGTCAGCGGCGGCGGCACGCGCTATGCCTTTGAGGCGCATTTGATCCCCGAGCTGACCGAGTACCGGATCGGCGAGTACCCGACGGGCGGCGAAGGCCATCTGCGCGCTGGCCGGCATACGGTTGAGCAATGTGCGCTGCGGGTGATCGCAACGGTGGTGAGCGCGCCGACGCCGGAGCGGGTGATCCTGGACGCGGGCAGCAAGACCATGAGCGCCTCTACCTTACAGACGCCCAACGGCGTGAGCATGGGCTATATTGTGGAGTACCCGGAGGCCAGGTTCTATGGCTCGTCGGAGGAGCACGGCCATGTGGACGTGTCGGCCTGTGCGGTCAAGCCCAAGATTGGCGAGCGCGTCCAGGTGATCCCAGTGCATCCCTGTCCCTGCGTGAACGAGCATGACGAGCTGGTGGCCGTCCGCCAGGGACGGGTGGAGGCGATCTGGCCGATCCTGGCGCGGGGTAAGATTCGATAGCCAAGATTTGTTAACCAGAATCGTTAGGGAGCCGGTGTGATGGCGCTTGCGCCCGTACCGATCGTAGACACCCATGTCCACATCTGGGAAATTGACCCGCCGCGCTATCCGGTCGGCCCGACTGCGCCCAATTGGACGGCGCTGCCGGATGAGCCAGGAACCGCGGACGAGCTGATCGCGGAGATGGACGCCCATGAGGTGGATTGGGCGGTGCTGGTCCAGACTAGTTGGTCCACTTGGGACAACGGCTATATCGCCGATTCGGTAGCCCGCTTTCCGGGACGCTTTGTCGGTCATGGGCTGCTCGATCCACTTGATCCCGAAAATGCGGCGATGGCGCGTTATTGGATGCGGGAGCGAGGGCTGGCAGGCTTCCGCTTCCATCCTATGTACTACCCGGAGCAAGAGGTGCTGCTGCGACCGGAGAATGGGCCGCTGTGGGAGGAGCTGGCGGCGCTGGGCGCGGTGGTGCAGTTCCATATGCGCCCGGCGGATGCCGGCCAGGTGGCGGCGATTGCTCGACGCTATCCGGCGCTGCGCTGCATTGTTGACCATATGGGCTATCCGGTGGTGGAGCAGGGTCTGGCCGCCTTTGAGCCGGTGTTGGGGCTGGCGAAGCTGCCTAATGTCTGGCTGAAGCTGTCGGATGTGAAGGGGCGCTCACGCGAGCCGTATCCCTTTGCCGATGTGCATCCCTTTATCCGGGCATTGCACAGGGCCTTTGGCGCGGCGCGCATGGTCTGGGGCACCGGCTATCCGGGCCATCACCGCCGGAAGCATGGCTGGCTGAGCCTGGCGGACGAGCTACGGCTGGTGCGCGAGGGGCTGCCGTTTCTGAGCGCCGCCGAGGTGGACAGCATCTTAGGTGGAACAGCGGCAGAGCTATGGGGGCTGACGTGAGGGGGGGAGGCCGAAATACCTGTAAGGCGCGCATGGGGGTGGAAGTCGGCGAGTCCATGCCTTGCTCCCAGTAGGCGTTGAGGGCCAGGGCCAACTCGTCCATCTCGTCCATGTTCGTATGATAGGCGGTATCGTGAAAGAAAGGCTTCGGTGAGCAGTTCTCTGGCTCGTCCATCGGTTCCTCCCTACGCTCATACGGTGATCCGCACAATCCAGCCTGAGGTGGCGTCGCAGTAGAGTAAGTTGTCGCCGTCGGCGGAGAGACAGTGAGGCTCCGGCTGGCCGGCGGGGACCTGGATGCGGTCCAACTCAGCGCCGGTCTGAGGATCGAGCTTGACGATCAGCCGGTCGCTGGTGAAGACCACCCAAATCCCATTCTCTACCCGCACGACGCCGTGGGCGCGCGTGTAGGGGAGGGGCAAGGTATGGAGGACGGACCAATCGCTGATGCGCACCTTGCTCAAGGTCTGCGACTTGAGGGTGGTGAGCCAGATGGTGTCCGGCTCAAAGGGGTCCACCTCCAGGCCGTGGGTGCCGCCGCCGCCGGGGAGGGGCCAGCGCCGGAGCGTGCGCCCGGTGGCGGGGTCCACCTTGAGGATTTCACCCATGTGCTGGCCTGCGTCGGTGGGGCGAGGGTCGCGCCAGATGGCGGCGGAGCCATTGGCGGCCAGCCAGAGCGCGCCGTCGCCCACGGACAGACCGCTGGTGTTTGATGATTCGGTGGCGATCTCGGCGCGCAACAGGGTCACGCCGTAGTCGTTCGGCGGGGCCAGGTCCACCAGGGCGACGCGATCGGTGATCTGGTCTACAATCCACACCCCCTGGGGCGTGACCTGGATGCCGTTGGGCACTGCGTAGGGGGCGCGAAAGAGCTTTTGAAAGTGGGGAGCCATGGGCGCGGTTCCTTTGCCGGTTAGAGGGCGGGTACGGCCAAGCCGAGGGCGGCGGCTGTGCTGGTGATCTCCTGCCAGGTAGCCTCCTCGATGGGAAGCCCCTCTTGCGTGCGCCGTTGCCGGGTCTCCTCCTCAATTTCACCCGGAACATAGATTTTGCTGTGGCCGGGCATGGTGGGCGAGGATTTGACCCAGTCCACCAGGCAGCGGGTCTCACGCTTGAATTCCGCCGGGTCAATGAAGCTCTCGATCTTGATCGCCAGGGCAAAGTAGCCGCTGCCGCCGCGCGTCGGCTGCTCGGCGCTACAGCCGGCCCAGGAGAGGCCGCCGGCAATGGCATCAATCATCATGGCGAGACCATAGCCCTTGTAGCCGAAGGGACCGCCCAGGGGCAGCATGGCTACATCGCCGCTGCGGAAGCGGCTGGGATCGGTCACCGGCTTGCCCTCGGCGTCTACCAGCCAGCCCTCGGGTAAAGGCAAACCGCGCGCCTGTTGGACATCCACCTTGCCGCCGGCGGCGACGCTGGTGGTGATGTCGAGCATGAGGGGCGGCTGTCCTTCGACCGGTACGCTGATGGCGATGGGGTTGGGCGGCAGGCGACGAGCGACGCCGCCAAAGGGGGCGGTGAAGCGGGCGCCGCCGTTGAGCATCAAAATACCTATGCAATCCCGCTCGGCGGCCAGGGGGGGAAAGGCGCCCAGGCGACCAATGTGGCCGGAATGGTGGACGGCGACGCCGCCAAAGGTGTGGCGCTCGGCCCGCTCAACGGCCTGGCGCATGGCCTCATAGGCCAGGACAATGCCAAAGCTGCGGTTGGCGTCAATGACCAGCGAGGCGGGCGTCTCGCGCACCACTTTGTGATTGCCCACAGGCCGCAGGTCGCCCTTCTGAAGGCTGTGGACATAGGTGGGCAGGCGGATGACGCCGTGGGAGTCATGGCCCATGAGATTCGATTCAACCAGATGGTCAATGGCAATGGCCGCCTGGTCCTGGGGCAGCCCAGCCGCCGCCAACATGGCAAGGCCGAGTTCACGGAGAGTCGTATGTGGTATGGTGGGCACGGTTTGCTCCTGACTAGCATTGGAATGGGGCGCTGAGGAAGATGGAACTATTGTAGCACAGATTGTGACAAAGAGGGCGGGTCTGCGATGGAAGTATAGGGCGTATTCAAGTTGCAGATTGGCGAGAAGTAGCACAGGAAGATGCTGCGGGAGGGGGTAGAGACGCCCCCAGGCGTAGACGCTACTTGCGCCCCATCCAGAAAGGCGTCTGCACCTATGGGCAGGTCTCAGGAGACCACACCGGCCGCCACATGGGTGGCCAGCGATTCCAGCTCCACGCCCTCCAGGCGGACGGCGCTAGGCATTGACACGCGCACCCCTCGCCCGCCTGCGCCGCTGGCACTGGCCGATGGAGCACGTGACCCATTCCCGCTGCGATGTCAGCTTTGGCGAGGAGCGCTCGCACGTTCACAGGGTCTGCACCTCAGGCCTGGGCGGTTTTGCGCAACACCATGGCCGGGACGTTGCGCGGCGAGGGCTGGCCCTATGTGCCCAACGGCTTTTGCGACTGCCGCAGCCACCTGCAAACTTCCCTGCGCTGGATCGGCGCCATCGCCACTTGAAAACGCCCTACCCGGCGGAGGCCGGCATTTGCCAGAGCAGGTCAATATAGGTATAATGCAGAATATCTGGCTATTGGTTTTTGTTGTCCGAATGTATTCACCCAAACCAAGGGTGGGGGATAGTTTAATCGGCAGAACGTCTGACTCTGGATCAGATAGTTGGGGTTCGAATCCCTGTCCCCCAGCCACCGGTACAATATAGAGCGCCCGCGGGTGACCGCGGGCGCTCTTTTTAGGTCTTGGTGCTGCGTCAGAAGGACCTGCCGGTTGCGCTGACGCGTGCCCCGTCCGCTCGCACTCAGCAAGATCGCCGGGGCGGGTTTGGCGGCGCTACGATCCTTTCTATGAATCTATCCTGTC
>DATLZJ010000900.1:0-6085 GCA_035574055.1 Caldilineaceae bacterium | reverse complement strand
CGTGCCGACGCCGTACCAGCTTGGCAGGTTGACACGCGACTGGGTCCAGGCAAAGACCCAGGGGATGGCGCGCAGGTCGGCGATACCGGTAGTCGCCTTGCGCCGGGCCGGTCGCGAGCCGATGTTGAGCAGCGAGATATGGTCAATGGGCGTGGCCTCATGGAAATATTGGAGAAAGTGGGGCTTCTCCACCAGCGCCCGGTACTTGCGATAGGCAGCTTCGCCTAGCTCCTCCATGACCGCTGCCCAGATGGCTTCCTGCTCATAATGGGGGCGCCGCCCGCTGGTCAGCATGACCGCGTTCACCAACTGCTCCAGATGGCGATGGGCGATGTCGGGGTTGGAATAGCGCCCGCTGATCACCTCGCCCTGCTCGGTCAACTTGATCCGCCCGCGCACCGATTCAGGCGGTTGGGCCAGGATGGCGCGATTGGCCGGCCCGCCGCCGCGCCCGACAGTGCCGCCGCGCCCATGAAAGAGGGTGAGCTTGATGCCCGCCTCGTCACAGACGCGCGCCAACCCCCGCTGGGCCTGGAACAGCATCCAGTTCGCCATGAGGTAGCCGCCATCCTTGTTGGAGTCGCTGTAGCCGATCATGATCTGCTGGCGTTTGCCGCGCGCAGTCAAATGGCGATGGTAGGCGCCGTTCTGGAAGAGGCGGGTCATGATCTGGGGCGCGGCGCGCAGGTCTTCAATGGTCTCAAAGAGGGGGACAATATCAATCTCGCCCAGCAGCCCGGCGTCGCGCGCAAAGAGCAACACCTCCAGCACATGGCTGACCTGGGTTGTCATGCTGATGATATAACTCTGGACCGCCTCCGGCCCAATCAGTTGGCGCGCCCGGCGGATCAGGCGGAACAGGGCAATCGTCTCGTTGGTCTCGTCGCTGAAGTCCAGCCGGGCCGTCAGCGGTCGCGGGTTGACGATCTCCCGGCTGAGGAGCGCCACGCGCTCGGCCTCGGCCATATTCTCGTAGTTGGCGGCCAGGTTGTAGCGAGCCAACACCTCGGCCATAGCCGCCCGGTGGCGGGCGGCATGTTGGCGCATGTCCAGCGTCGCCAGGTGAAAGCCAAAGACCTCGACCCGGCGGATCAGGTCCCAGAGCCGGCCCCGCGCCAGCCGCTCGCCCTTGTTCTGGTTGAGGCTGTCGTAGATCAGGCGCAGGTCCTCTAGAAATTCCGCGGCGCTGCGATAGGCGCGGGGGTTCGGGTCTCGTTCGCGCCAGGGCAGCCGGTTTTCGGCGCGGGTCGCCTCCAGCCGGCGATACATCATGATCAGCTTCTGGCGATAGGGTTCCTGGTCAAAGCGGTCCAGCACCTCGCGCTCGGCGTCGGGCACCAGCGCGAAGTCACGCTCCAGGCTTTCCAGAAAGGCCTGGGAGAAGCCGACCCGGCTGCGGCCTGAGCTGAGGTGGTCATAGAGCGCCTCCACCTCCCGGTCGTACAACTCCAGCACCACATCCTTCTGGGCGCGCAACGCCTCCTCGGTGACGCTGACCGTGACAAAGGGGTTGCCATCCCGGTCGCCTCCGACCCAGGAGCCGTAGCGCAGGAAGACCGGGATGTCAAAGGACTCGCCAGGGTAGACGTGGGCCAGGGCGCGCTCCATCTCGCGGTAGATGCGCGGCACCAGGTCAAAGAGGGTTTCCTCAAAGAAGTAGAGGCCGTTGCGCACCTCATCCATGACCGTGGGCGGGCGGTCGCGCATCTCGTCGCTCTGCCAGAGCAGGACTATATTCTCGCGAAGCTGCTGCTCCTTCTCCGCCCGCTCGCTAGGGATCAGGTCCACCAGGTCCATTTCGCGCAGGATATTGCTGATGGTCTTGAGCTTGTACAGCACCGTGCGCCGCTTGGACTCGGTGGGGTGTGCGGTGAAGACGGGCATGATCAGCAGGTCGGCCAGCAGACGACGCGCCTCCTCCGCGCTTACGCCCTCGGCCTTGAGCCGTTGGACGGCATGGGCGATGGTCTCGGTCATGGGCACGTTGCGCTCAGAGGCCGCCCTGGCCCGCTCGCGCAGGATATGGACGCGCTGCGCCTCTTCGGCCAGGTTGACCAACTGGAAGTAGGTGGAAAAGGCCTTCAGGACGGCCAACGCCCGCGGCACATCTTCCACCAGGTGAGAGACTTTGTGGGTAATCTGGCCCTGCGCCAGCCGGTCGCCGGCGCGCCAGGCTTTGGCAAGGGCGCGGATCTCCTCCTCCAGGTCGAAGAGTTCCTGTCCCTCCTGCTCAATGATGGTCTCGCCCAGCAAGTTGCCCAGCGTGCGAATCCAATAGCGCAGGCGGTCTTGGATATCGGTTGGCGGCTCTAAGGTGCGTGTGTCCATTGAGTAGTTACAGTCTACTCCTGTCTATCTGACGCCCGAGGAGGAACCAAGGGCGTTAGCAGCGTGATGAGTATGGGAATATCCCCATGTATCACGTTCCATACCCCATCCAAGTCAATATTGTCGTATTCGTGGATAAGCCTATTTCGCATCCCAGCCATCTGAGACCACGGAACTTCTGGGTGTGCAGCCCGAAATTCTGGTGAGATACGTCGAGTGGCCTCACCAATGATCTCGATGCGCCGCATAACAGCATCCTGGATCATCTGATTGTGCACAAAGGTCTGCTTGTCTACATCGCGAATGAAGGTCTGAATCAGATCCGCACTCCGTAGAATGTCCAGTAGATGCGCTGCTTCACGCTGCATACACCACCTTTGCCGAGTCCAGGATTGCGTCGCGAATGATGTAGTTGGGATTGTACTCGACGACGCGACGGTAGAGCAGATCAACCGGACGCCCAAAGATGGCTTCCAGCTCTTCTCGCATCGTCTCCCGATCAGGGGATTGGGGTGCATCTGGCGCAAATGTGACTAATACATCCACATCACTCTCAGGGCCGAATTCCTCGGTCAATACGGAGCCGAACAGCGCAAACTCTGTAATGTTCCAACGGCGACAAAAGGCTGCAATCTCATCCATCGGCAGCGCAATCTGCACCTCACCTGTGATATTCCGGCTCATGGCTGCCCCCTTCATGACCCCACCTCAGGCAGGATTCTACCCAAGCGCCTGCACCACCAGGTCGCCCATCACCTGCGTATTCACCACTTCGCTGCCGGTGTGGCCGATGTCGGGCGTGCGCACGCCCTCATTCAGCACCTTGTCCACCGCGGCCTCAACGGCGGCAGCTTCCTGCTCCAGCCCCAGGCTGTGGCGCAGCAGCATGGCCGCGCTCAGGATGGTCGCCAGCGGGTTGGCGATGTTTTGGCCGGCAATGTCAGGCGCGCTGCCGTGGATCGGCTCATAGAGGCCCAGCGGCAGCCGGCGGCTGTTCAGCTTATCGCCCAGGCTGGCCGAGGGCAACATGCCCATCGAGCCGGCCAGCATCGCGGCTTCGTCGGTCAGAATGTCGCCGAAGAGATTTTCCGCCACAATCACATCGAAGCTGGCGGGCCGGCGGATCAGATGCATCGCCATCGCATCCACCAGCACATGCTCCACCTGTAGCTCCGGATAGTCGGCCAGCACCTTCGTCGCCACGCGCCGCCAGAGCCGGCTGGAGGCCAGCACATTGGCCTTGTCCACGCTGGCGAGCTTCTTGCGCCGCGCCATGGCCGTATCGGCGGCCAAGCGCACCACCCGCTCGATCTCCGGCCTGGTGTAGAGCATGGTGTCATAGGCTTCATCGCCGTTGGGGCCGGCCTCCTGGCGCGGGCCAAAATAGACGCCGCCGGTTAACTCGCGGATCACCACCAGGTCCACCCCGGCCAGCGTCTCCGGCTTGAGGGTGCTGGCCGCGGCCAACTGCGCATGGAGCTTGACCGGGCGCACGTTGGCAAAGAGATTCAGCTCCTTGCGGAGCGCCAGCAGCCCCCGCTCCGGGCGGTCGGGCGCGTTAGGGTTGTCCCACTTGGGGCCGCCCACCGCGCCGAGCAGAATGGCGTCGGCCTGGCGGCAGGCGTCCAGCGTCGTTTCGGGCAGGCTCGTGCCCAGCTCGTCTATAGCGCGCCCGCCCATCATCTGGTGATCAAAAGCGAAGGCATGGCCGTACTTGCGCCCCACCGCCTCCAACACCTTTTGGGCTTCCCTGGTCACCTCCGGGCCGATGCCGTCACCGGCCAGCACAACGATCTTCGCGTCCATCCCCTAATTCTTTTCTAGCGTCTTTGGTGATGAGAGAGTTGCCGGCTCTGTCTGCCGTTCTGAACGCCGGCAATCAACAACCGGCAGGTATGGTATCCTACCGCACACTTCTCTAGCTTGACGCGCCCTGCGGCAGGGATGCCGCACCTACAAGAGCGTTGGCCCCGTAGGTGCGCTATCCTAGCGCACGCTCTCGCCTGACGAACACGTGCAGTAGAATACCGCACCTACGAGATTGGATGCCAGCACTCACCTCTCTTCCCTACTCGTGCAACACCGTCTGCTTGATCGGGTCTGCGTTCTGCATCTCCACCACGGGCCGGCCATCGTGCGTCACCCAGACGCCGCAGGGGCCGCCTCGCTCGCTCACCCCCAGTTCCACCACGCTGCCGTCCATGCGCAGCACCGGATGGTAGAACTGGGCTACCTTCTCGGCGTCGCCCACAATGTAGTGGCCGATGAGCGAGCGGCGGAAGCGGTCGCGGCTGGTGTTGGGGAAGCTGCCGTGGATCAACTGGCCGTTGAAAAAGAGCACATCGCCCGCGGCCATGATCACCGGCACAGGCTCCACCCCTTCGGGCAGCGGCACAGTTACATCGGTGAAGCTCTGGGTGGTGTCGGCCTTAACCGTGCAGAGCAGGGGCAGGTTATGGGTGCCGGGCACTACCTGGAGACAGCCGTTCTCCTCGTCGCAGTCGTCCAACGCCAGCCATGCGGCCATGCAAGTGCCCGGCTGGACGCGCAAATAGTACTGGTCCTGGTGGAGCGCCTGGCCGCGCGCGCCGGCAGGCTTGAAATAGAGCATGGTCTGGACGGCATACGGCTCGATGCCCAGCAGGCCGGTCAGCCAGCGGTTGATACGCCCGTCAATCAGCCAGCGCAGGCTTACCTCGTCCCAACGGTGCATGTGGATCATGCGCGGGTAGCGCTTCAGCGGGTCGTTGCTGCCGATATCCACCCCTGCGGTATCGCCGGGGTAGCTGCCGGCGGCGCGCAGCGCCATATAGTGGTCGCGGTAGTGGGCCACTTCCTTGGCGCTGAAGAGACCGCGCGCCACTACGTAGCCGTCACGCTGGAACTGCTCGACATCGGTTGGGCGAATGTCCGGGCCGGTCATGCATTTGCCTCCTCTACAGGTGAATCCGGTATGGTTGAGTCTGGGAAAGAGTCCGGCGTAGACTCCCATTCAAAAAAGCCGGTCGCCTGGATGGTACGTTCGGCGATCTGGGCGGCCAGCACAAAGCGGGCCGGCGCATCGGCGGCCTCGTAATAGGCGCGGGCCAGCGCGCCCAAGGTCGGGTCCAACTCGGCCAGGGCAGGCAGCATCGTCTTGACCCGCGGCAGCGGGTGGTTGGCGCTCAGAAAGGCATAGTTCAGCATGGCGCGCACGGCCTCATGCAGGATCAAACTGGCGTTGGCCGGGTCGCGCACGGCGATGTCCTGGGCATTCTCATAGACATCCGCCGCGCCATAGCGCCGCATGGTCAGCTCGGCTGCGCTCAGGTTGGGCGGCGTCTCCAGCCGGCGCTGCGCCTCGGCGCGCAGCTCGGCCACGACCGGATGGCGATCCAGCACAACCTTGCCGGTCGCCAACATGGCGGCGGTGCTGGGCCGGTCCCGCTCCCCCTCAAAATAGCGGCGGATGGCGGCGGGTGGGTTGACAAAGATCTCGCACGGCACGCCGTTGAACCAACGCTGGACCCGCTGGCGCAGGGGCTTGGCGTGGACCACATAGATGTCCAGGTCGCTGCCGGGGTCGGCGCGCCCGTCCAAAATGGAGCCGCTGGCAATGATGCCCCAGACCTCGAAACGGTCCAGGATAAACGCCACCGCCTCGCGCAGGGCTTGATTATAGGGTTCGCCCAGGTTCGGCCAGTGAAGGCCGTTGTCGGTATTCATGTTACGGCACAATTATATACTCTGCGACAGCGTATGATTTTGGGATCGGCTC
>DATLZJ010000899.1:0-4196 GCA_035574055.1 Caldilineaceae bacterium | reverse complement strand
TTTGATGTTGTCGTCTGGGGTGTGCCCGAAATCCGCAACAACCTGACCAATATTCGCTCGCTGCTGATTGATACGCCCGCCGGCCAGGTGCCTTTGGGAGAGCTGGCCGAGGTGCGCATTGCGCCGACGCCGATCAGCATCAAACGTGACGCCGTCTCCCGTTTCGTTGACGTTGGCGTCAAGGTGAGCGGGCGTGATCTCAACGCTGTTGTGGCCGGCATTGAAGAGCGTCTCCAGACGATTGAGTTTCCCTATGAGTACCACGCGGAGGTGGTCGGCACCTCCGCAGAGCGGCAAGCTGCCCAACAGCGCATGTTCAGCATTGTGATGGCTGTGGTGATCGGCAGTTTCCTGCTCATGCAGTCGGCCTATGGAAGTTGGCGCCTGGCCTTTGTCGTCGTCTTGACCTTGCCCATGGCCTTGGCCGGGGGCGCGCTGGCCGCGCTGCTCGACGGCGGCGTCCTCTCGCTTGGCTCGCTCTTTGGCTTTTTGACCGTCTTGGGCATTGCCGTGCGCAACGGCATGGTGATGATCAGCCATTACCAGCATCTTGAGCAGCATGAGGGGGAGACCTTTGGGCCATCGCTGGTGCTGCGTGGGGCGCAAGAACGGTTGGCGCCCATCCTGATGACGGCGTTGACCGTTGGGTTGGCCCTCTTGCCCTTTGTGCTTGCCGGCGACATTGCTGGCTATGAGATGGTACGCCCCATGGCCATCGTCATTCTGGGGGGGCTGGTTACCTCGACCTTGTTCAACCTGTTCATTGTTCCCGCCCTATACCTACGGTTTGGCTCCAGCCTTGAAAGTGGCAAGGCGAGCCTGCCTGCTACGCCGTCCGCCGAGCCTGAGTTGGCCCAAATTTAGGAGGAAGCCTTATGCAGCACAGTAAGCAATGGATGTTGGTGGTTCTGCTCATCGCCGCTCTATCCCTTTCGGCGTGCGCAGCGGAGGTACAGAGCGCAGCAAGCGAAAAACCCGCCCTCGTCGAGCCTGCCGAGGGGACGGAGTACAACCGTGTCATCTTGACCGAGAAGGCGGCCGCCCGGCTTGGCGTCCAGACCGCGCCTGTCCGTGAAGAGCAGATCAACGGGGAGCAGCGTTTGGTCATCCCCTACAGTGCGCTGATCTACGGCTTGAACGGCGAGACCTGGGTGTACACCAGCCCCGAACCCCTCACCTTTGTTCGCCACCCCGTGACGGTGGACTATATCGAAGGGGACATGGTGATTCTGTTGGACGGCCCCCCGGTCGGCACTGAGGTGGCGACGGTCGCCGTGGCCGAGTTGTACGGCACCGACACAGGAGTTGGCAAATGAAAGAAATGCGCTGGATCGTCGCGACAAGCCTGCGCTTTCGCTACTTGGTGGTCTTTGTCGCCGCGGCGCTGATGTTCTTCGGCATCGGCCAGATTCGCACCATGCCGGTGGACGTCTTTCCGGAGTTCGCTCCGCCTCGGGTGGAGATTCAGACGCCAAGCCTCGGGCTTTCTTCCGCCGAGGTGGAGGCTCTGGTCACCATTCCCTTGGAGGAAGTCTTCAATGGACTGCCGGGGCTTGACATCATGCGCTCCAAGTCGGTGGAACAGTTGTCGTCCATCCTGCTCATCTTCGAGCCGGGAACCGACCTGATGGAAGCCAGGCAGTTGGTGCAGGAGCGCCTCGCCATCGCGACGCCGACCTTGCCGACTTGGGCCTCCCCGCCGATGATGATGCCCCCGCTGTCGTCTACCGCCCGCACCCTGAAGATCGGGATCTCCTCGACCGAGTATTCTGTGCGGGAGCTGTCCATGATCACCTACTGGAAGATCAGACAGCGGCTGCTGCGGGTGCCGGGCGTCGCCAACGTCGCTATCTGGGGCGAGCAGATTCAGATGTTGCAAGTGCAGGCCGACCCGGAACGGCTGGTCGCCCACGATGTCTCGATGGAGGAGCTATTACAGGTTACCTCGGACGCGCTGGACGTGGGGTTAATCCAGTATTCAAACGGCTCGGTCGTCGGCACCGGCGGCTTCCTGGAGACCGCCAATCAAAGGCTCCCGATCCGCCACGTTTTGCCCGTCGTGGCCCCGGACGATCTGTCGAATGTGCCCATCAATGATCGCACGAAGAGCGACGGCTCGCCGTTGCGCCTCAGCGATGTGGCCCAGACGGTCGAGGATACCTGGCCCATGATCGGCGACGCAGTCGTCAACGGCGGCCCCGGCCTGCTGCTCATCGTCGAAAAGTTCCCCTGGGCCAACAGCGTGGAAGTGACGAAGGGGGTAGAGGCCGCGATTGACGAGATGCGGCCCGGCCTGCCTGGCATCGAGATTGACACCACCATCTTCAGGCCGGCCACCTTCGTCGAGGTGGCGCTCGACAATCTGGTCCGTTCGCTGATGATCGGCGCCGGCCTGGTGGTCGTGGTTCTCCTGCTCTTTCTATGGGACTGGCGTATCGCTTTGATCAGCGCCACGATCATTCCGGTGACGGCAGTGATCACCCTGCTCATCCTCTCCATCAGTGGGACAACCCTCAACGTGATGGTGCTGGCAGGGCTGGTGATCGCCATCGGCGCGGTGGTTGACGACGCCATTGTGGACGTTGAAAACATTGTGCGGCGTCTGCGCCAATATCGCCGGGAGGGCAGCACATTGCCGACGGCGACCATTGTGCAGGAGGCGTCGCTCGAGGTGCGCAGCGCCATCGTCAATGCGTCACTGATCGAGATGACGAGTCTGTTGCCAGTCTTCTTTATGCAGGGGCTGTCCGGCGCGTTTTTCCAGCCGCTGGCCCAGGCGTATGTGGTCGCGACCCTGGTATCGCCTATGGTCGCCCTGACCGTCACACCGGCGCTGATCTTGATCCTCCTGGACAATGCGCCGATCCGCGAGCGCCTGTCGCCGATCATCCCGTGGCTGCACCGCAGCTACGGCGCGCTGCTGGCGCGGACCATCCAAAGACCGCGCCTGGTCTACGGAGCCACAGGCGTCATCATCGCCGCCGGCCTCACGGTGTGGCCCTTGCTGGGGCAGGAATTGCTGCCGTCCTTCAAAGAGAGGGACTTCCTGATGCATTGGCTGACCAAGCCCGGCACATCCCACCCGGAGATGGTTCGCATCTCGCAACTGGCCTGCCAGGAGCTGCGAACGATTGAAGGGGTGCGCAACTGCGGCTCCCACATTGGACAGGCCCTGCTGATGGATGAGGTGTATGGCATCTATTTCGGCGAGAACTGGGTCAGCGTGGACCCGGCGGTTGACTATGACAAGACATTGGCCGCCATTCAGTCGCTGGTGGACGGCTACCCTGGGCTGTATCGAGATGTGCAGACCTATCTGAAGGAGCGCATCCGCGAGGTGTTGACCGGATCGAGCCATCCCATCGTGATCCGCATCTACGGCCAAGACCTGGACGTGCTCCGGGCAAAGGCGGCAGAGGTTGAAGAGAAGCTTGCCACGATTCCAGGTCTCACCGATTTGCATGTGGAGTTTCTGCTGAACATCCCGCAGATCGAAATCGAGGTGGACCTGGCTAAGGCCCAAGCGTATGGCCTCAAACCGGGCGATGTTCGCCGGCAGGCGGCCTATACGATGGCAGGGGAAGAAGCGGGCGACATCCACACGGCCAGCCGGACCTACGATGTGAATCTGTGGACCATTCCTACGGCCCGCGATAGCCTGAGCGATGTGCAGGCGATGCTGATTGACACGCCGAGCGGCGACAAAGTGCGCTTGGCGGAGGTAGCCGACATCCGTATTGCGCCGGTGCCGAACGCCATCAACCGCGAAAATCTGGCGCGCCGGATCAACGTCGAGGCCGAGGTGGAGGGGCGTGATCTTGGCTCGGTTGTAGACGATGTCGAGCATGCCCTGGCGCAGATCGAGTTCCCGCTTGGGTACCACCCGGAGCTGATCGGCGAGTATGCGGAGCGGCAGGCGGCCAGCCAGCGCATCCTGTTCGCCGGGCTGGTGGCGATGCTAGTGATCTTCTTCCTGCTGCGGGTCTCCCTGGGGAGCTGGCGCTTGGCGGTGATGTCCTTCCTGAGCTTGCCGATGGCCTTGGTCGGCGGCGTGCTGGCGGCCTATTTCTTCAGCCAGGGCATTCTCTCGCTCGGCTCGCTGGTCGGCTTTCTCACGATCCTGGGGGTGGCTGCCCGCAACGGGATCATGCTGATCAGCCACTATCAGCATCTTGAGGAGTTTGAAGGGGAGCCGT
>DATLZJ010000898.1:0-3990 GCA_035574055.1 Caldilineaceae bacterium | reverse complement strand
CCCGCCACTGAAGCCGGAGGGCGAACCCGCTTGGCAGCCCGGCGATGAACCCGACATCCCCGAGGAGCTGGTAGAGAGCTGCGCGCCGAGCGAAGATGGGAGCGAGCTGTGGTGTGGCGATTGGCGTGTGCTGGATGCGCGCGCCGGGCTGCGCGAAGAGGCGCCGGATGTGATCCAGAAGGTGCGTATTCTGGCGATCTCTGCCGATATTCCCAATGATACTCTCTCCTTCTCACCCGACTTTCCGCCCGAGCTGCGCGAGCAGATCAGCGCGGCGCTGGTTGAGTTTGCCGGGACCGAGACGTGGAACGAGTCCATCGGCAACCAAGACTTCTATGGGTGGACAGGCATCAGCCCGGCAAGCGACGAGGAGTATGATGTGGTTCGCCAGATGATCGAATTGTCAGGGTTGACCCTCGAAGGGCTGGGCGAGTAAGCGCTTCAGCGCCGGGGATAGGCCCAGCCTTTGGGCCTATCCCCGTTCTCTGTTGGAGAGACGGGCCGGAGATGGATACGATTTTGCAGGTTGAGCATCTGACCAAAGTATACAGCGGCGGGGTGCGGGCGCTTGAGGATGTGAGCTTCACGGTGCCGCGCGGGCAGTTCGTCGCGGTGATCGGTCTGAGCGGATCGGGCAAATCTACGCTGCTGCGCTGTATCAACCGGCTGGTCGAGCCGACGAGCGGCCGCGTGATCTTTGCCGGTATAGACGTGACCGCGGCCAACGATCTAGAACTGCGCCGCGTGCGCCGTCGCATCGGTATGGTCTTCCAGCACTTCAACCTGGTCTATCGCTCATCCGTGCTGACGAATGTGCTAGCCGGGCGCTTGGGCTATGTCAACCCGCTGTGGAGCCTGGCAAACCATTTCCCCAAGCCCGATGTGGAGAAGGCCCATGCGCAGTTGGCGCGCGTCGGCCTCAGCGATAAAGCGATGGCGCGGGCCGACACCCTGAGCGGCGGCCAGCAGCAGCGAGTGGGCATTGCCCGCGCCCTGATGCAAGACCCGGATTTGATCCTGGCGGACGAGCCGGTGGCGAGCTTGGACCCGGTCCTCGCGCACAGCATCATGCAGCACCTGGAACAGATCAACCGCGACGATGGGGTGACAGTGCTGTGCAGCCTCCATTTCCTGGACCTGGTGCATCGCTATGCGGACCGCGTCCTGGCCCTGAATGAAGGGCGGTTGATGTTCGATGGGCTGCCGCAAGAGATTGACGACATAAAGTTCAAGGAAATCTACGGCAAGGAAGCGGAGCGCGTTGGGTAGCGAAGCATGGGCAGTGAAGTATACGATGGGTTGAATGGCAGATGAAACGATCACTAGTAATCGCAGCGGCCATCCTTGTGGGGTTCGTCGTCTTTGCCTACGGCTTTGCGGTGACCCAGGTCGATCTGACCGAGTTAGGCTCGCCGACGCGGCAAGAGTCGCTGGCGCGCATCCTGCGGGCGCTGGCGCGCCCGGATTTCATCGAGTTTGAGCAAGAACAATATGTCGTCGAGGCGCCGATCTACGTGCCCTGCCCGGCCACAGGCGCGCCGGAGGCCCCGGTTGCTCCGGCCGGTGAGCCGCGGTTGGTGGTCACACCCCCCTGTGCAGAGCCGCGGGCCGAGATCACGGTGGAAGGCTTCGACTTTGCCCCCAATACGACAGGGCCGCTGAATTTTATCCCGCCGAGCGGGGTAAGCCTTCAACTGGGCCAGATTGAAACCGATGCCAACGGCTACTTCCGCATGACGGTGCGCCTGCGCGACCGCACCAGCGACGAGCCGCAACTGCTGCGCGCTGTCACCCGCCGGAACGTTGGGCAACCGCGCCTGAGCCGCAATGGGATTGACACGATCAACAAGATCGTCGAGACGGTCTTCATGGCGCTGCTGGCAACCGCGCTCGGCACGCTGCTGGCGATCCCCATCAGCTTTTTCGCCGCCCAGAATCTGATGCGCATGGTCACGGGCACCCTGCCGAGCGTTGCACTTTCGATCCTGGCGCTGCCGATTGGCCTGTGGCTGGGCGCGACGGTCGTGGGGTGGATCGGTGCGTTGAGCCTGGCGCTGACGAGCAGCTTGGGCCTCAACGTGGGCGCGGTCATTGCAACGCCGCTGGTGATTCTGGGGGTGATGCGTTGGGCCATACCGGGTGAGGAGAAGCCGGCGACCAGCCTGGTCGCACGCGCGATGCGTTGGGCGGTGCTGGGCCTTGCCCTGTTGGGCGGCATTCTGGCGCTCTATCTGGTGAGTGATCTGACCGTCGCGCTGGGCGAGGCGCTCACACCTGTCTTGGGGGCGTTTGCGTTCATCGGTGATTTCATTGCCAAGCTGGGCCTGATCGTGCGCGGGCTGCTTGCTCCTGCGGGCGCGCTCGTCGCCGCCGGCGCGCTCTCCAGCCCCGCGGGAAAGCTGGGACAAACATTGGTTGAGCGGACCTCGCCCCAGGTCGCCCCTGCCATCAATCTCGCGCTGGGGGCGGCGGCGGGCGCAACGGTGGTCGCGCTCCTCGGTGCAGCGGTGGAATGGTTCTACCAGCTTCGCAATCCGACCCTGACCCTCTACTGGCCTGCGGCCATCGGCGCAGCAGGCGGGGCTGCGCTGGCGATCCGCTATCCGTTTTATGCATCGCTGCCGATTGGGCTGGCGATTTACACCGTGACGCGCACGGTGCTGAATGCGCTGCGCTCGATAGAAGCGTTGATCATGGTCATCGTCTTTGCCGTTTGGGTGGGCATCGGGCCGTTCGCCGGTGTGTTGGCCCTGGGGCTACACACGGTGGCGTCGCTGGCAAAGCTCTATTCGGAGCAGGTGGAGAGCATCGCGCCTGGGCCGTTGGAGGCGATCCTGGCGACGGGCGCAAACCGCTTGCAGATGATCGTCTACGCCGTCATTCCCCAGATCGTGCCGCCCTATATTTCGTTTACCATGTATCGCTGGGATATCAACGTGCGTATGTCCACGATCATCGGCTTTGCGGGCGGCGGCGGCATCGGCTTCCTCTTGCAGCAGAACATCAACCTCTTGAACTACCGGGCCGCGAGCGCACAGATTCTGGCGATTGCCATTGTGGTGTCGCTGATGGATTACCTCAGCTCCGAGCTGCGCTCGCGAACGGTGTAGGCGTCGGGCGACATCAATGCCGGCAAAAACCACAACACAACCCATAAAACAACAGAGAGAACCGTGCAACGCCCGCTCATTCTGATCACCAACGACGACGGAATTCGCTCGCTGGGGCTGCGGGCGGCGGCGAGTGCGTGCGCCGCTCTGGGCGATCTCTTCATTGTCGCGCCGGCAGTCCAACAGACAGGGCAAGGACGGGCGAAGCCAGTGGGGAGCAGCGGCCAGATTACCGTCCACACCCTTGATTTGGGAGGAGGTAGGCCGCCGGTGACGGCCTACGCGGTGGATGCATCGCCGGCGCAGGTGGTCGAGATCGCGCTGGTTGAATTGTTGCCTTTCCATTGCCGGACGGGGATAGAGCCACAGCGGACGGTGAACCTGGCTATCTCCGGCATCAACTATGGCGAGAATATCGGCGAGGGGGTGACGGTTTCCGGAACCATTGGCGCAGCGATGGAAGCCGCCTCCTTCGGTATTCCGGCGCTGGCTGTTTCCCAACAGACCCAGGCGGAGCACTATTGGAGCCACGACGCGGCGCTGGATTTTATGGCGACTGCCGGCATGGTGCGGCAGTTTGCGGCTTGGGTACTGGAGCGGGGACTGCCGCCCGGCGTGGATGTGTTGAAGATAGATGCGCCGGAAGGAGTGACGCCTGAGACGCCGTGGCGCTGGACGCGCGTCAGCCGGCGGCGCTACTTCTTTCCGGTGGCGCCGGAACGAAAATCGCTGGACGAGCGCGCGCGGATGGGCTTTACCACCCACGTCGATCCGGCGCTGGTCGAGCCGGATAGCGATATCTATGCCGTCGCCATTGACCACGTGATCTCGGTAACGCCGCTCTCGAACGATCTGACCGCAAAGGTCACGATTCCGGCCT
>DATLZJ010000897.1:0-6843 GCA_035574055.1 Caldilineaceae bacterium | reverse complement strand
GGTAGCGTCGGAAGCCGAGCAACAGCCCAAAGGGTGGAGCGGATTGATATTGATGAGGAGTGAAACTGCCGCGTGAGATCGCTGATTGGGCAGCCTGAGCTACTTAAAGACCTCAACCGCGCGCGTACTCTGGAGCTGCTTTTCCAGAACCGGGTGCTCTCGCGGCCACAGCTTGCCAAGGAGACCGGTCTGAGCCGCGCGACCATCGCCATTTTGGTAGATGAGCTGCTGACTGCCGGGCTGGTGCGCGAGCGCGGGTTGGGCGATTCAGGCGGCGGTCGCCCGCCCGTCCTGTTGGAGTTCAACCCTGGAGCCGCCCTAGCCCTGGGCGCACGCCTACGCGACCACCGTTGGGGTCTGGTGCTGACGAACCTAGACGCGCAAGTGGTCGCCCGGCTGGATGTCCCTCTGGCCGACCTTTCCCCCGCTACGGCCATCGCTGCCCTCAGGCAGGGCGTGGCGCAGATCACCGCCGGCATCGAGCGAAAACGGCTGCTGCCCGCGATTGGGTTGGGCACACCCGGTCTGGTGGATATGGCTTCGGGCGTGGTCAAGACCGCCGTGGACGTGGGCTGGTTCGATGTGCCCATCGGCCAAATGGCCGAGGCCGCGCTGGGGGTCCCGGTCTATGTCGCCAACCGGAGCAAAGTGGGCGCGCTGGCCGAGCTGTGGTGTGGTCGCGAGCAGAATGTACAGAACCTGATCTATATCTCTATCGGCACCGGCATCGCCGCCGGCATCGTCACCCAAGGCCAGCTCTACCGGGGCGTCAACTCCAGCGCCGGCGAGTTAGGCCATATCACCGTCCTGCCCGACGGCCCCCTGTGCGGCTGCGGCAACCGCGGCTGCCTCCAGGCGTTAGCCTCCGGCCCGGCCATTGCCAATCGCGCCCGCGAGCAGCTTCGTCTGGCGCCGGCCAGCCTGCTGGCCGATCTGGTCGAGGGACACCCAGAGCGCATTACTGCCGAGACGGTCTTTGGCGCAGCGGCGGCGGGCGATCCGCTGGCGCTGCAGGTGGTCAACGATACAGCCGCCTATCTGGGCATCGCCGTGGCAAATCTGGTCAACCTGTTCAACCCGGAGCTAATTGTCTTGGGCGGGCCGGTCGGTCAAAACGGCCAAATTCTGCTGGAACCAGTCCGCAGCGAGGCGCAGCGCCGGGCCATGGCCTATCCCTTCTCCGCCGTCCGCATCGTCACCAGCACCTTGGGGCCGGATGCCGGCGCTATCGGCGCGGCGGTGCTGGTGTTGCAGCGCACCAGTGAGCTGTTCTTTGCACGCGGGTGAGGAGAGAAACTGCAAGAGAGTTAACCGCATTTGCGGTTAACTCTTCTATTCCCCCTCCCTGAACGGCGCCAGCGCGTGATGCAGCGGGCGCAGGGTCGTATAGAGATGCCGGTAGACCTCAGCGTAGAGGCGCGCATAGAAGGCCGCCCATTCCGGGTCCGGCGTGACCGCGGTTTCCGGCTGGCGCACGGCGGCCAGCGCGTTGTCCACACCGGTGTAGACGCCCGCGCCTAGCCCGCCCAACAGCGCAGCGCCCAACGCCGTCGCCTCCTGCACATGGCTGACATAGAGGGGCTGGTTGAGCACGGCCGCCTTGATGCGGATGAGCAGTGTGTTGCGGGCGCCGCCGCCGGTGGCGACGATCCGGCGCAGTGGTGTGCTCGTAAAGCCCAGCAGCGGCTCCAGGGTGTGGCGCACCTCGCAGGCCATCCCCTCCAGCACTGCCCGAAAGAGCGCGCCGCGGGTGACGTCGGCGCTCAACCCCACGAACGCGCCCCGCCCCTTGGCGTCCAGGTACGGCGGGTTGGCAAGGCGCAGGTGGGGCAGAAAACAAACGCCCACACTGCCCGGCGGGATGGCCTCGGCCTCGCTGATGAGCGTCGCATAGTCCACCGCCGGCGCACAGGCCGCCCGGAACCAATCCACACAAGCGCCGGAGGTGTAGAGGCCCCCCAACGCATAGGCGTGCTCCCCATCTACATGCAGCCCTTGCGCGTATCCCTGTTCGGCCAGGCGCGGGTCGTCCAGCGGCGCAATTATGGGCAGGAAGACCGCCTCGGCGGTGCCCAGCGAGTTGAGCGCTGTCCCCGGCTCGACCACGCCCAATGCCAATGCGCCGCAGACATGGTCGTGGCCGCCCACCGCGACCCGCGTCTGCGGCGGCAGCCCGGTGGCGGCGGCGACCTCCGGCAAGACCGGCCCCAAGGGCGTTCCACTCGCCTGGAGCGGCGCAAAAAGGTGGGGGGGAATGCCTATCTCGGCCAGCAGATCGCCGGCCCAGCAGCGACGGCGCACGTCTAGGGCCAGGGTGCGGGAGGCCAGCGAGAAATCGGTGGCCTGGACGCCGCAGAGCCGGTAGGCCAAATAGTCGGCGGTGTTGAGCCAGCGGGCGGTGCGCGCATAGGCGTCGGGCGCCTGGTCCCGCAGCCAGAGCAGCTTGCACAACCCAAAGATGGGCTGGAGCGCCAGCCCGCTGACCTCAAAAATGCGCCGGCCGCCCACAACCCGGCCTAGCCATTCCGCCTGGGCGACGGTGCGGGTGTCGAACCAGGCGATCATTTCGTAGGTCGGCCGGCCATGGGCGTCGAGGGGCACAGCGGCCTCGCCCACGCTGGCAATGGCGACGCTGGCGATGCGGTGGGGCGCAGCCAGCCGGGCGGTGAGGTCGCGCAGCAGCCCGACGACCGTCTGCCACAGCTCCTCCGGGTGGTGGTAGGCCCAGCCCGGCCGCGGGTGGTGGGTCGGGGTCGGCGCGGCTGCCTGCGCGAGCACACTGCCCTCTGGCGCAAAGGCAATGGCTTTGATGGTGGTGGTGCCGGCGTCAATGCCGATCAGCACGGGGCCGGTCGCCGGCGACTTGCTCAGAGGTGAACCGGTCAAGGATAAATCCGGCAAAGATGGATCGGGCGATGATAGATCGGGCGATGATGGATCGGGCAAAGACGGGTCAGGCGGCAGCAAGCTAACCTTTCACCGCGCCCAGGGTCAGGCCGCGAATGATGTAGCGCTGGGCCAGCAGCGCCAGGAGCGTCGGCGGCAGCATGGTGAGCAATACACGCACCCCGACAAACCAGAATTGCACACCGCGCGTATGCTCCGCGCCCGCGATGATGACCGGCATGGGAATGGCGTTTTTCGTGGTCAGCGAGAGACCAAAGAGAAACTCATTCCAGCTAAAGGCCATGCAGATGATCCAGGTGGCGACCAGACCGGGCACCACCAGGGGCAAGGCGACGCGCAGAAACGCCTGGAAGCGAGAAGCGCCGTCCACCATCGCCGCTTCCTCCAGCTCGATGGGCAGTTCGCGAAACATCTGGCTCAGGATGATGACCGGGAAGGGCAAGGTAAAGGTGGCGTTGAGCAGCACCAATGCCCAGACCGAGTCGAGCATCTTGAGCTGGCGCATGAGCAAGAAGAAGGGGATGACCACAACCACCGGCGGCAACACCCGTTGGGAGAGGAACCAGGTGGTGATGGAGCCGTTGTCAATGCGGCGGAAGCGGAAGCGAGCCAGGGCATAGGCGGCCAGCACGCCCAACACGCTCGCCAGCGTAGCCGCGCCAACCGAGATGATGGTGCTGTTGCGCAGCGCCTGGCGCGTCTCGCGGATCGCCAGCTCCGACCGCCAATGTTCCAATGTCGGTTGGAATTGGAGGAAGGGGATCCAACTCGGCTCAAAGGTGTCGGCCGGGTGCTTGATGGAGTTCAGAAACGCCCAATAAAAGGGAAACAGCACCCAAAAGAGCATAATGACCACCAGGCCGCCGACCAGCACCCGGCCGGCTGGCGATAGGGGTTGGGCGCGCATGGATCACCGTCCTTCCTCGTACAAGCTCCGGATCCGGTTGAAAAGCAGCGAGACGATCAGCATGACGATGAAGAGCAAGAGAAAGCCCTGGGCCGCAGCGTAGCCGTGGTCGAAGAAGCGCAGCGCCGTGCGATAGGTAAAGAGGCTGTAGACTTCGGTGGCGCGGCCCGGCCCGCCCAAGGTCAGGCTGGCAGGAATGTCAAAGACCTTGAAGGCTTCGACCAGGCGCAGGAGCAGGATCAGCCAGAGGGTGGGCGCCATCAGCGGCAATGTGATCCGGCGAAAGCTCTGCCAGGCGGAAGCGCCGTCTACCTCGGCGGCTTCGTAGAGGTCGGGGGGCAGCCCTTGGAGCGCGGCCAAGGAGACCAGAAAGACAAAAGGAGTCCACTGCCACACGTCCAGCAAGATGATGGCAAACAGCGCCCAATGCGGGTTGGAGAGCCAGGGGACGCCTTCGCCGCCCAGGGTGCGAATGAACTCGTTGATGGGGCCATTCTGCTCATAATAGAGGGTGATGCCCAAGTAGCCCATCGCGACGGGCGTGGCAAAGAGGGGCAAGGTCATGATGGCGCGCAGGACGTTTTTGCCGAATAGCTCCCGGTTCAACAACAGCGCCAGGGCGAACCCCAGGACCATCTCGATGGCGACGGTGCTGGCGACAAAGGTCAGGGTCACACGCAGCCCGGAGTGCAGATTTTGGTCGGTGAAGAGGCGGGCAAAGTTATCCAGGCCGACGAAGGCATTGCGCTGCCCGAAGCGAAAGCTGTAGAAGCTGGTATAGAGGGCATAGAGCAGCGGAAAGATGGTAAAGATGATGATCCAGACCACCGCGGGCAGCAGAAAGACCGCCCAAGTGGAGTCCCGGCGCCCTGGTCTGGCGGAGGCGCCGGCGGCGCGTGGAAGGGCGCCCGTTGTCTGTGTCACAGCCCATCTCCTCTGAAATGCCCACTACATGCTCGACAATACACGCTGGACCGGGCTTCGTCCGGAGGAGGAAGCGCTCTGCTCTGCGCGTCCGTTGCAGCTAGCGCCGGCAGAGCAGAGCGCGCCCCCTTACACCGGCAGGGAGGGCGCCCTTGTAGGCGCCCTCCCTGGTGGAAGCTCCACCAGGGCAGATTTTGCACCTGCCTCTAGTGGCGAAGGTGCTCAAGTTACTCAAGACCAAGCGAAGTCACATAAATCTCGCGCTGCGTATCGCGGCCCAAGCGGTCGGTGATCTGCTCGAAGTCGGCGACGGTGGCTTGCAGCGCCTCTTCCGGCGTCACCTGGCCGGTGGCCGCCTCAGAGAGATGGATATCCAGCGCGGTCCAGTATTCAAAGGTGCCGGGGATGCGCAGATACGGGAATTGCAGCTCGGCGCTGAAGTTCTCGAAGTAGGCGTTGGTGTAGTCAACAATATCCGCCTCATCCCAGCCCGCAGCCAGGTAGTCCTCGATGCTGGCCGTGCCGTTGGGCGGCAGATAGTGGCTGAAGCGACCGGGGTCAACGCCGTCCCAGCCGCGCGCGGCATAGACCAGTGACTTCTCCTTGGTCGCCATGAGCGCCAGCAGGTAATAGGTCGCCTCCGGCGCATCGGAGAACTTGGAGATCACGCCGGCCCAGGAGCCGCCGGTGGTGTTGCCGACGACATTCGGCTCCTCGGTCTGGACCCATTCGCCGGTCTGGACGTTGTAATACTCCATCGTGCCGGGGAGCGGCGCAGCGCCGGTCTTGCCCTTGACCTGGCTGCCCTCCTGCTGGGCCAGCGCGCCCAGGTCGCCCCAAGTGAAGGTGAGGGCGGCCTCGCCGCGCAGGAAGTGGTCCCAGCTTTCCCCCAAGCTCCAGGCCAACATGGCCTCCGGCCCAAACTGGATCAGGTCAACCAGGGTTTCCATGGCGCGCAGATGGCCAGGGCTGTCCATGTAGGGGGTCATGGTCTCCGGGTCGAACCAGTAGAGGTTGGGGTTCTCCGGGCCGATGACAAAGGGCGCGGAGAAGGACATGAAGTGGAACATGCCCTGGCCGCCGACCTTGAGATGCATGGTCAGCCCGTTGTCCGGCGTGCCGTCGCCGTTGAGGTCCTTGCCGTTGAAGTATTCGGCGACATCGCGGAACTCGTCCCAGGTGCGGGGCACGCCGAGATCATAGCCGTAGGCTTCGCGGAAGGCCGCCTGGTGCTCTTCGCTCTCCAGCAGGTCACGGCGGTAGTACATCACCTGGCCGTCATGGTCGTTAGCGACCATGTACTTCTTGCCGCCGTAGGTGAGCAAGTTGCGCGGGCCGGGCTGGACATCCTCGATATCCCATTGGGGGAAGCGCTCGTCCTCATACCACTCGTCGTAGGAGAGGATGAAGTCGCCGCCCACCAGGTCTCCCAGCCACCAAGCGCCGGCGATGGAGGCGTCATACTGGCCGGTGCCGGTGGTCAGGTCGGTCATGAGCTTGGGGAAGTGCTCGGCAAAGGGCGACTCGACAATCTCCAGGGTCGCGCCGGTGGCGGCCTCAAACTCCTCGCGCACTTCGTAGAGGGGGCCGGAGATGGGGCCTTTCTCGCCCGCGGTGTTGACGATCACGGTAACGGTTTGGCCGGCGAAGGGGCAGGCGCCTTCGGGGCAAGGGGTGGCGACCAAGGGCGGCAATGGGCCGCCGGCTTCGACCACGGTAGCCGCCTGGCCTTCTTCCACCACCGGGCCGACTTCTTCTTCGGCGGCGGCCTCCTCGGCCGCGCCCTCGGCGGCTTCTTCAGCAGCAGGGGCCTCAGCGCCGGTCTCCGCCGCCGGCGCTGCGCCGCCGGCGCAGGAAGCGACCAGAAGGCTCGCAATGACAAGGATGGCAAATACTGTAAAGCGGAAAGTACGCATCTCAGGATTCTCCTTTGCCAACATGGAACTGGAATATGACCATTGTGACAACCTGGCATCCTGTATGGACTGCATGACAGCAGGCTGGCGCAGACTGTGCCTCTTGACTGTTCACCTCCTTGGTTGTTTATCTATCATCTTTATTGTAGGGGCAGGTCTTGTGCCTGGCCGCTGAGGGCGCCCACCAGC
>DATLZJ010000896.1:0-2621 GCA_035574055.1 Caldilineaceae bacterium | reverse complement strand
AAGGTCATCCTCTTTGGCTTTGCCCCCGGCCAGGAGTTGTCGGAGCATACCTCCGCCCGCCGCGCGCTGCTCTACTTCGTGGACGGCGACGCCGAGGTGCGGCTGGGCGAGGAGACCTTTGCGGCCAAAGCCGGCAGCTTTGCCTATATGCCGCCTCACCTACCCCACAGCGTGACGGCGCGCGCCGAGACGCGCATGTTGCTGATCATGGTCGAGGCGGGTACGTAACGAAGGGGGTCGGCGCCATGCGGACGGAGCGACTACCGCTGTTGGCCCTGGCGATGGGACTGCTGTTGGCGGGCCTATGGGCCGGGCTGGTGCGGCTGGGCTGGGGGTGGCCGCCCCTGGCCCCGTCGCTCCCCATGGCCCACGGCCCGTTGATGGTCGGCGGCTTTCTGGGGACGCTGATCGGGCTGGAGCGGGCCATCGCCCTGGCCCGGCGCTGGGCCTACGCTGCGCCCATCCTGGCAGGGGCCGGCGCCATCCTCGCCGCCGCCGGGCTGCACCCCTGGGGGCCGCTGCTCATCACCGCGGGCAGCCTGGTCCTGGTTGCCATCACGCTGACCATTGCCCGCATCCATCTTGCATCCCATACCGTAGTGCTGGCCGTCGCCGCCGGCTGCTGGCTGGTGGGCAATCTGCTCTGGCTGGGGGGCTTCACCATTCCCCAGGTGGTGCTCTGGTGGGCAGGCTTCCTGACGCTGACCATTGCCGGCGAGCGGCTGGAGCTGAGTCGCTTTCTGCGCCCGCCCCGCTGGGCCGGCGCGCTCTTTGTGGCGCTGGTTGCGCTTCTGGTCATGGGCATGGCGCTCGCCGCCGTGGACTATCGCGCCGGGACACAACTCACCGGCCTTGGCTGGCTGCTGCTGGCGCTCTGGTTGTGGCGCTTCGACATCGCGCGGCGGCGGGTCGGCGCGGGCGGCCAGGCGCGTTACATGGCCCTCTGCCTGCTGGCCGGCTATTTCTGGCTAGGCGCGGCGGGGGGGATGGCCCTGGCCTATGGCGGCGTCATGGCCGGCCCCCACTATGACGCCTTGCTCCATGCCCTCTTTGTGGGCTTTGTCTTCAGCATGATCTTTGCCCATGCCCTGATCATCTTTCCGGTGGTCTTGGGCGTGGCCCTAGAGTACCATCCCCGCTTCTACCTCCCCCTGGCGCTGCTCCATGCAAGTCTGGCGCTGCGCATTGGCGGCGATCTGCTGCCCTGGTGGCCGGGGCGATTGTGGGGTGGGCTGCTGACTGTGGTAACCTTATTGCTATTCTTGGCAAGCACCGCCGCTTCGCTGCGGCGCCATCGGACGGTAGCGCCGGCTGTGCCGTCTCGCCCGGTCTTGCGCCAACCCTAGATTTGCCCGATGCCGCCCATTACCCGTCTCTTCGTCAAGGCCGCCCTGGCCTACTTCGTGGCCGCCCTGCTGCTGGGGCTGTTGCTGGCTGCCCATGCGTGGCTGCCCCTCCCGGCCTGGATTCCCGCGCTCAACCCGCTCTATTTTCATCTCTTTATGGTCGGCTGGGTGACCGAGCTGATCGCGGGCATTGCCTACTGGATGTTCCCCAAGTTTAGCCGGGAGCAGCCGCGCGGCTCCGACAGCCTGGCCTGGGCGACCTTTGTCTTCCTCAACCTCGGCCTATTGCTGCGGGTGGCGGCCGAGCCGGCCAATGTCTATTCACCCGGTGGGGTTTGGGGGTCGTTATTGGCGGCCTCGGCGCTGCTCCAATGGCTGGGGGGCGTGAGCTTTGTCGCCAATACCTGGCCGCGTGTCAAAGAGAAATAGAACCAAAGAGAAATAGAACAAGAGAAAAGGAGAAGGAGGAGCATCCGCCATGCCCCGCGCCAGCGTCTGGTTTGTCCGCGCCGCCCTGATCTATCTGCTGCTCGGCTTTACCTTTGGCGCGCTGCTGCTCTGGAACAAGGGGATTCCGCTGGCGCCCCAAATCTGGCTGCTCCTGCCTGCCCATATCGAGTTTCTGATGCTCGGCTGGACGGTGCAGCTTGCGCTGGGCGTCGCCTACTGGATTCTGCCCCGCTTCCAGACCTCGCGCGGCCCGACGGCGCCGGTCTGGATGTCCTTTATCCTGCTCAACCTCGGCGTCTGGCTGGTTGGCCTGGCGCCTTTGGCGCCAGGGGCGACGTTTCTGCAACTGGTAGGACGGCTGGCGGAAGGCGCGGCGGCGCTGGCCTTTGCCATTCATGCCTGGCCGCGGGTCAAGCCGCCTAGCTTCTGATGCGATCACTGCCTGGCTAGGTAGATCAGCCCCAAAAGGCCCAGATAGCCCATGATGAAGATGGTTAGCGCGGCCACAAAGCCCAAGAGAAAACCGACAAGGAGCAGAGGCGGCCAAGCCGTTTGCCCCTCGCTCGGATGCTCTGGGCCAATGTCCATCGTTGCCCGATTCACCGGCTGCGGTGTTGGGTAGGGTGTCTCTGGGGGCATCGGCGCCGGGGTTGTAGCCAGGACCGCTACCGCAGGAGGGACATCTGCCGGGGGGCTATCCAGGGCAGGCGTTGCCGGCGCGGTTGCGGCTGCTCCGGTCGCCGTTGGCTCTAGCGCCGTGAACCCTGTTGCAGAGGGCGCCGGTGAGGGAATGGCGGGCATTCCATTGCGATTGCCGCTCTCATT
>DATLZJ010000895.1:0-7145 GCA_035574055.1 Caldilineaceae bacterium | reverse complement strand
GTCCTCCGGTGGGCTTGATTCTGCCGGCTTTGGCGTTGCCTTTCCCTTGCGCTTGCGGGCGGTGCGGCGTCTGGGCGTAGGGTGTTCCGGCGAGGCGACGCTCTGCGCGCCAGCCGTCGCCTCGCCCGTCGGAGCCGGCGGCGCTTCCTGCGCCGGGCGCACAGCTTCAAACAGCCCGGTTTCGCTGGCGATCTCGATATGGCCGGCGCGAGCCAGCTCGGCACGCAGCCAGCGGCGCAAGGCTTCATGCTCCTCAACCGGCGCCCGGAACAGCGCCCCCGACAGCATGTAGTCGGCCAGGGCGTCGGCGTCGGTCACGATCAGGCGGTTGTCGTAGCGGTGAAGCATCACTTGCTCAAAGCTGCGCCCGATCTCCTCATGCCCCTGCTCAAAGGTAAAGCTCTCTGGCGGCCATGTCTCCTGGACCTGCTCAGGCGCATAGCGCCGGGCCAGCTCATGAATCTGGCGCAAATGACCGGCGCCGTTGGTGGCGATGAAGAGCCGCCCGCCCGGCCGGAGCACGCGGCGGAACTCGGCCAGCGCCCGCGCCCGGTCGGGCACATGGTAGAGCATGTGGTTGGCAATCAGCGCATCAAAGAGGCCATCGGCAAAGGGAAGCTGTTGGGCGTCGGCCAGGCCAAAGGTCGCATTGGGCAACCCCGCCAACACGGTCGCCGCCTGGCGTATCATGCCCAATGAGCGGTCGGTCAACACCAGCCGCCAGCCGGGCGGAATGCGGTTGCGGTTCGCCTCCCAGAGGGCAGCCGGCCCGCAGCCCACCTCCAACACCTGCGCGGCTGGGCCAAGCCGGAGATGATCGAAGACCCAAAGGGGCCAGCGATAGGGATTGGTGCTAAACCGCTCATGGAGCCGGATACGGGCGCTCAGGTTGGCGGGGGTGCGATATTGCTCCTGGACCCACTGGACGCTATCAAGCTGCATCGGACGATCCTCCTCTCTGGCTTCTGTCGCCGGCGCTTCGGGCTGTCCGGGCGCGCCCCTACGCGTATCGAGTATTATCCTTGTGAACCGACCCCGCGGCCAAATTACCGGCCAGACCCTCGGCTTCACCATTTTATGCAGGCCGGGTACAATACATTGAGCAGATACAAGAAACCCACAGCATTCAAACGCCTGAGCGAGAGCCGCTATGCCCGCACACACCTACCCGGCAGCGCAGCGTCCCCACAGCCTGACCCCGACCGACTGGCGGAGCGCCCTAGCGGATCAACTTCCCGCGCTGATTGGTCGCGCCTTGGCCGAGGATGTGGGCGAGGGCGATGTGACTACCCTCGCCACCATTCCTCCCGATCTCTCCTACCAGGGAACACTGATCGCCAAAGCCGCCGGTATCGTGGCCGGGTTGGCCGTGGCCCAGGCGACTTTCCAACTGGTTAATCCGGCGGTCGTCTTTGAGGCCGCGGTCGCCGACGGCGCGGCGGTCGCGCCCGGTGCAAGATTGGCGACCGTGCGCGGGCCGGCCCAAGCCTTGCTCACCGCCGAGCGAACAGCGCTCAACTTCCTCCAGCGCATGTCAGGCATCGCCACCCTCACCCGGCGCTATGTCGAGGCCGTAGCCGGCACGCGCGCGGCAATCCTCGACACCCGTAAAACGGCCCCCGGCCTGCGCCTGTTGGATAAATGGGCGGTGGCCCTGGGCGGCGGCGTCAATCACCGGTTCGGCCTCTATGACATGGCGTTGATCAAGGATAACCACATCACCGCGGCGGGCAGCATCACCGCCGCAGTCGAGCGAGTGCGGGCGCGCTGGGGCGACCGCTTGCCCATTGAGGTGGAGGTCAAAACCCTGGCCGAGCTGGAGGAGGCGCTCGGTCTGGCGGTGGACCAGATCATGCTGGACAACATGGGGCTGGAGGAGATGCGGGCCGCCGTGGCGCACACCGCCGGCGCAGTCCCACTCGAAGCCTCCGGCAACGTCTCCTTGGAGACGGTGGCAGCTATCGCGGCGACCGGCGTGGACTACATCTCGGTTGGCAAGTTGACCCATTCAGTCGAGGCGCTGGATATCAGCTTCTTGCTCTGACCGCGCCCCACACGCGCCGCGCCCGCTCCAATAATATACCTCATTCTACACCCCATCGCGCGCCTGGGCGCGTGTCGCGTCGTATCCCTTGAGTCACCCGTTCTTCATACGCGCTCCCGGCAATTTCATGACGAAGGGATGACGTAGCCCAATTGCAGGCTCGTCTCGAGTTGCCATACTCGTGAGAGCGCACGGTGCAAAGGCGCACCTCTGCACCCTGGCCCATCCTGCTGCCGGCCCTGTTGCTCGGCCCGTATCGTTGTCATTCGTCGCACGTTGTCCTGTTCATTGCATAACAGAAAGGGAGCCTGGCATGAGCCGCAAGCGGACTCAGCGTCCACGCCTGGCGCGTAGAGCGAGCTGGCCGCGCAGATTTGCGTTGCTGCTCTTCATTTTTTGCTCAATGGTGTTGGGGGAGTGGAGCCTGGCGGTCAAGGAAAGCCGTGCGTCCGGTCCCACGGTGGGGGATAGCTGGTACGAGACCTCTGCCCTGAATATGGTCTTCATTTGGCAATTGTATGAGCGGCGCGATGGCAAATATGCTGAGGATTGGCCGGAGAACAGGCTGCTGGCAGTGGATACCTTCCTCTTTGGCTACCGCCAGGCGTTGCTCGACATGGACATCACTGCCCACATTGCCAACAACCATGCTAACCGGGTGTGGGTCGAGTTGAACAACAGCTCAACCAACTACCCGGACCACCTTGCCGCCAAGAAGATTTACGACTATCCCGCGCATCTGAACGCCCATCTGCCCTGGCGTAATCCCAACTGGTCGGGCGACACCAACGCCCATTTTTACACCAGCGATACCGGCCAAATCTCCTCTGTCAAGTACGCCTATAGCATCGGCAACTGCCCCAGCAGCGGCCCAACGCTGCCCGGGCCGGGCGTCTGGATTCCAAAGGTGGACAGCACTTGCGCGGTCGTCTATGAAGAGGGCTTCACCGCTGCCGGCGAGATTCAGCTTCGTCTGAACGCGGGCGCGCCCGTCTATCTCCTCCGCAACAAGGGCGTCAGCGACCTAGATGTGGTGCGCGACGGCCAGACGCTCTATAACATCAAGATTCTCTTCTATGACGCGTCGCTGGCGCGTATGTTGATGCAGATCAGCGACTACCGGCAAAGCAAAGTCACCTTCGAGGAGATCCTTGCCGACCGCGACACCGGCCAGATCAGCAGCCACACGCGCCAGCAGGTAGACATGCAGCCGCTGGCCGCGCCGCCTTATCTCTTTGTCAGCGCCAAGTCGCCCCAGCGGGTCAAGTTCTCCTGGGCGGATATCGCCAACCAGGAGAGCAGCTATGAGATCGAGCGCGCGACCGGTGGTGAAGGCGGGCCGTACAGCCTGGTGGTCAACACCTCGGCCAATGCCCAGACCTGGGTAGACGCCAGCACACAGCCGCAGACGACGTACTGTTACCGTGTGCGCGCGGTCAACGGCGGCGGCGCGTCCGCCTACAGCAACCTGGGCTGTGCCGCCACCCCCGCCGACATACCCCACGCGCTGGACCTAGGGACCAGCTCCTACATTACCTTTGGCGACCCACTGGAGCTGAAGCTGACCCAATTCACGCTGGAGGCGTGGATCAAGCGCGAGGGCCCCGGGCTGACGACCAGCACGGGCAGCGGCGGCTTCACGGGCATCCCGTTGATCACCAAGGGCGCTTCTGAGGCTGACGGCAGCAACGTGGATATGAACTACTTCCTGGGCATCCACGGGACCAATGGCACATTGTGCGCCGACTTCGAGGAGGGGCCGGGCGGAACCGGGGCGCTGGGCCGGAATTATTCCGTCTGTGGGACGACGCCGCTCCAGAACAACGCCTGGTACCACGTCGCCGCCACCTATGACGGCGTCTGGCGGCTTTACCTGAACGGCGCGCTGGAGGGGACGCGGGTGGTCAACCAGCCCGTGCGCGCCGATAGCATCCAACACGCCGCGCTGGGCAGCTCGATTCGCTCCAATGGCGGCAGTTCGGGCCGCTTCGACGGCGTCATTGACGAGGCGCGCATCTGGAACTATGCGCGCAGCCAGGCCGAGATTCAGGCGACGCGCGACTTGGCCCTGTCGTCGGCGCAGCCGGGCTTGGCGGCGCGCTGGAGCTTGAACGAGGGCGCGCTTTCCAACATCTATCCTAGCGCAAGCACCAATGTGGAAGGTCGCATCATGGGCGCCAGCTTCAGTTGGTTGCCGGGCGGCGCACCTCTGGCGCAAGCAGCCAACCAGCCGCCCGCTGCGCCCCAATGGGTCGCGCCGGCGCTCCATGCCGCTGGCGTCGCGACCGCGCCTACCCTTCGGGCGACGGCCAGCGACCCCAACGGCGATACCCTGACCTTGGGCTTCTATGGCAGGCCACGCTCAACGGGCACAGGCGCGCCCTTTACCCTGGTCGTTATCCCCGACACTCAGTATTACACCCTCTCCGACAGCGCCATGACCCGCTTCTTCGCCCAGGCTCAGTGGATCGTGGACCAGCGCAATACGCTCGGTATCGTCTTTGCCACCCACGTTGGCGACCTGACCGAGAATGGCAGCGTCCATGCCGAATGGCAGCGGGCCAGCGCGGCGATGGCGGTGTTGGACAACAACGGCGTGCCCAATGGCGTCGCGCCGGGCAACCATGACCAGGATACGGTGAACGAGGATAGCTCCGACTTCCTGACTTATGACCAATACTTCCCACCCAGCCGCTATGAACCCTTCTCCTGGTATGGCGGCTATTTGGGCGATCCCGCCGACGGCATCAACGATTTTGGCGTCAACCGGCTGAACAAAGACAGCTACCAATTGTTCTCGGCAGGGGGCATGGACTTTCTCATCATCCATCTGGAGCTGGACCCGCCCCAATATGCCATTGACTGGGCCAACGCCGTCCTGGCGCGCTATCCCAACCGCCGGGCGATTGTCACCACGCACGCCTTTATTGACACCACGGCCACCCGGCGGACCACGCCTTACATCCGGCGCACGATCGGCAAGAGCGCCGAGTATCTTTGGCAGAACGTGATCTTCCCCAACTGCAATGTCTTCCTGGTGCTCAACGGCCACTATCCGGGCGAGGCCAACCGGACCGACCCTAACCGCTGCGGCCAGCCTGTCCATCAGGTGCTCCAGGACTACCAGAGCCGGCCCAACGGCGGCGATGGCTGGCTGCGCTATTTCATCTTTGAGCCGGCGGAGGACCAGATCGAGGCATATACCTACTCGCCAACCCGCAACCGCTTTGAGACTGACAGCAACAGCCGCTTCACGTTGAGCTATGAGATGGAGACAGCCAGCCCCTTCCAACTCATCGGCTCGGTCTCCATTCCGTCCGGCGGGACCGGCCAGGTCCAATGGACCGGCCTGGCGCCTAACACCACCTTTGAGTGGTATGTGACGGCCTCGGATGGGCAGCAGCAGACGGATAGCGCGGTCTGGGACTTCACCACCGGCGACAGCAACAACGGGGCGCCGGTGGGGGCCAACGACAGTTACAGCACGGGTGAAGACCAGCCGCTGCTGGTCGCTGCGCCCGGCGTCTTGAGCAATGATAGCGACCCCGACGGCCAGGCGCTGCACGCCGAGCTGGTCAGCGCCCCCAGCCACGGCCTCCTCACCCTCAACGCCGACGGCGCCTTCAGCTACACTCCCGCCGCTGACTACCACGGCAGCGACGCCTTCACCTATCGCGCCGGCGACGGCCAGGCTGCCTCCAGCGTGACGACCGTGGCGCTGGCGGTAAGCGCCGTCAACGATGCCCCGGTGGCGCGCGAGGACCTGGCCACAGTGCCGCAGAACAGCGCGGCAGCGATTCCGGTGTTGAACAACGATAGCGATGTGGACGGCGACGCCCTCCGCCTGGCAGCGGTGGGGACGCCGGCTTATGGTACGGCAGTGGCGAACGCTGACGGCTCGGTTACCTACACGCCGGCTGCAGGCTATGTGGGGGGCGACCGTTTCAGCTATACCATCAGTGATGGGCAGGGGGGCAGCGCCAGCGCGCTGGTGGAGGTGACGGTGACGGCGCCGCCCAGCGCCGTGATCTTTGCCGATGGCTTTGAGTGTGGGCGGGGAGCGTGGTCGGGGGTAGTCAACAGCAAGGTGATGGAGTTCAACCAGAGCGCTGCTTACAACTCGCCCTGTGGCATGAAGCTGAACATCCTCAACACCAGCCCCGCCTATCTGATTGACCACTCGCCTGCCGGCGAGACCAGCTACCAGGCCCGTTTCTACTTCCATCCCAATGGGTTGAACATGGCCGAGGGCGACGAATTCCCCATCTTCCGGGCGTACCGTCCGGATGCAGTGGCGCATATGACGGTGGATGTGCGCTATGACGGCAGCCAAATTCAAGTGCGGGCCGCGCTGGCGAACGACCTGCGCCGCTGGTCCTTCACCCCATGGGTGACGCTCACCCACCAATGGCACCTGCTGGATGTGAGCTGGCGCAGCTCAACCGGACCGGGGAGCAACAACGGCGGGCTGGCCTTCTCAGTAGACGGCGTGCTTGTGGCCGCAGGCAGCACCGTGGACAACGACGAGCAACGGATCGAGTGGGTGCAGTTGGGCGCAGTGCGCAGCATCGAGCCGACCACCCTCGGCGCGATCTACTTCGATGAGTTCTTCTCCAGCCGCGACGGCGCGGAGACGGTGGGCGGTATGGTGGAGGATGCGCCCGTCGGCTTGACGGAGGAGGAATATAACGACGAGGAAGACCCGTCGCAGCCGCCGCCTGCTGAAGACCCCACCGATGATCCGGCGGAGAATCCCACCGAAGAGCCGGTAGAAGACCCGGGTGAGGACCCGAACCAACCGCGGGCAGCGGGGCGGACGCTCTATCTGCCGAACGTGCGGCGGTAAGCGCCTCATGCGCCGGTAAGACAGGCGGGCCACCGCCCAAGCGCGACAAGGGGCCTGGGCGGTGGCCTGGACCAGTGAAAGACGCCGAAGATGGGCGTGTTGGCGCGCCCGTTGCTGTGGCCGCTGTCTCGCCGCCGTGTTCTGCATCATCAAATCGTGAACACGGCTGCTGTTCACACTCTCAGACGGCAGCGCGTAGGTGCGGTATCCTACCGCACTGTTCACGGCGTCAGGCGATAGATCGTAGGTGCGGCA
>DATLZJ010000894.1:0-4926 GCA_035574055.1 Caldilineaceae bacterium | reverse complement strand
AATCGGCATCTATCTCACGCCGGCGACCATCTTGCAGAATCCTGGCTATCTCGAAACGCTGCGCGACCAACTGGGTCTCAACCTATTGGTCCTGATCTATACAGGCGAACTGCCCCAGTCCGTTCTCGACGCCAGCCCCTTCGACGGCGTCCCTCCCTCCCCCGACCGTGTGCGCGCCTTGATCAGCCGGCATCTCGACGGCAATCCATCTACAGCCAAGTTCGACAATGCCATGAAGTCGGTGGGGCCTCACGTAGCGGCGGGCGGCGACGACGATGAGCTTCGCCAAGCAATTGATGCGGCCAAGCGCGCCGGCCTGGAGATCTGGTTCATGGGCGGCGCTTGGACGGCCAGTGACTACGACGTGCTGATGTACTGCCCGAGCAAGGAAGAGAACAACCGCTGGTATGAAGCCGTCTACACCTATCTCGCCACCGGCTATGGCGTAGATGGGGTTGACATTACACACGCCCGCTACCCGATGACCAGCTACCCGCGGGGTCTTCTGCTCTGTACCTGCGATGATTGCGCCCGCGCGGCAGCCGAGCTTGGCTATGACATGGCCGCGATCCAGGCCGATTTGCACCATGCCATAGATCGGCTCCAGCGCCTTGATATGCGGCGATTCGTCGAGTTTGGCTGCCGGGACATGGGGCCATTCGACTACCTGCAAATCCTCGGCATGCGCCGGGGCGTGATTGACTGGTTCAAGTTTCGCGCGGAGCTGCTGGCGCGCAACCTGAAACGCTTCCGTGACGCCGTTCACCGCGCTGCCGGCGATGACTTTATTTTCGGCAACGACACCTATCCCGCCTCCTTCTCCATGCTGGCGGGGCATAACCACAGCCGCTGGAGCGAGTTCTCAGACTTTGCCAGCCCCTTGCTCTCCCACGTAGACATCTTTCCCATGCGCACGCTGACCGTCTCGGCCCAATACCTGCGCAGCCTCCACGCTGGACTCAGCGAGGCGGATGCGCTTGGCCTCGTCTATCGCTTCTTCGGGTACGACGGGCTGAAGATGCCGTCCACCATCGCCGACTTCGCACTGGGCGAACCGGATTGCGAGTTCCGCAACATCCCCCTGCGCGAGCTGATGCGTCTAGACTTGGCGAAGGCTCGCTTCTACCTGCCCCCCGACATCCCTTCTTACCCGATCATCCAGGGCGGCGGCGCGCCTCATCCCTGGCCCAAACCCATCATCGAGCAGATCATCGCCGATATCCTGGAGCTGGGCCACGACGGCTATATCTTCCAGGGCGCCAGCTCGTTAGTTGACTTCCAGCTCAAAGCTCCATCCAAGTAACCATGTTTATTCAAGAACAACTCTCCTGGCGCCAGGTGAATGACGAAACGCTGGCGTTCCTCAGGGCCATCGGCGTTGATTATCTCGCCGTCTATCCTTCTCCCGACATGCGCGATGGGCAGGACCGGGCCGAGTACTGGTGGCAGATTCGCCGGCTGGCCGAAAAGCATGGGCTGAAGCTCAACAATGTCGCCAGCCCCGTCTGGGACGAGATCACCTTGGGCCTGCCCGACCGCGATGAAAAGATCGAAGCCTGGTGTACCATCCTGCGCAACCTGGGCGAGGTGGGCATTCCCACGATGGGCTACAACTTCAAGCCCGTGGGCAATTTCCGCACGACGCCTACCCCCGGCCGTGGCGGCGCGCGCTACAGCACCTTCGACTACGAGGAGTTCATGCAGAACCCGCCCTACTTCCCCGATAAGGCAATCGGCGAAGAGGCCCTCTGGAACAATTTGGCCTACTTTCTCCGCCAGGTCATCCCTGTCGCCGAGGCCGCCGGTGTGCAGATGGCGCTCCACCCCGACGACCCACCCATTCCGGAGCCGCTTGGCGGCGCCGCCCGCATCGTCTCAACGTTGGACCACTACAAACGCATCTTCCAACTGGCGCCCAGCCGCTGCAACGCCATGCTCTTCTGCCAGGGATGCGTGGCCGAAATGGGTGTGGATGTCGAGCAGGCCATCCGCGACATCGGCGGAATGGGCAAGATCGCCTATGTCCACTTCCGCAACATTCGCGGGACGCCGCGCCGCTTCCAGGAGGTCTTCATTGACGAGGGTGATGTGGATATGGTGCGGATGATGCAGGTCTATCGGGAAGTAGGATTCAATGGGCCGTACATGATGGACCATACCCCCGACTTTCCCCGCGAAGCGAGCGGCGGGGCGGGCCGCGCCTATGCCGTGGGCTACATGCGCGGCCTGATCCAGGCCGTCTATCGGCGCTAGAAATCCCCTAGAAATGCCTCTGAATGGGGCAATTGCGAGCGAGCGCCAAGACAGGGGCTGTGAGGGAAGCGGGGCTGCTCATTCGCTTGCAGGCCGGAAATAGCGAGCAGCCCATTCGCCGCCCGTCCATGAGTGCCATCGTTCCGGCGTAATCTCGACCAGCACCCGCGGCCGCTCCTTGGTGTGCGCCGCATAGGTTGGGCCAGGCTCCCCCATATAGCGGCGCGCCATGTCGTCAACCATGCTTCCCAGCCGCCTGCTACTGGCCGGCGCCACCGGCCCTTCCACGATGGCCGCGCGGCCTTCCACTAAGACGCGTGTGTGCGCCAGGTGTATGTCATCGGCAATGTGCAGCGCCACCGCAGGGTTGTGCCGGATATGTTGCACATACGCCGAACGTTCACGGCCAATCACGTAAAAAAGTCGGGTCGCTGGCGCATAGGCATACCACACCGGCACGACATAGGGCCGTAGCTCCGGCGTCACGGTCGCCAGCCGTGCATTCCAAGGCTGCGCCAGGAACGCCTCTAGCTCCTCCAGGGTGAGCCTCCCGGTCTTCTGGGGCGGCGTGTAGTCCAGCATGACGCTCATCATCTCTGCACCTATGTCTGTACCTCTCAAGCCGGCCTGTCTAACAGGATTGCAGAAACCTACCGAGCAGCGGTACGTCCCTTGCCGGACACAAGACCAGCCCCCTAGACAGGTCGTTCAGCCCCTTCCATCAGCGGGCCGGCCGTTGCCGGGGGCGCGGCTGTCGCCGCCGGCGCTTGCCTACTGCCGGCAAGCGGGGTCGAGTGAATCTCCTCCTTGATCACGTTGAGCCGGCTCGCCTGCGCCGGGTCCTTGGACATTTTGCGCCGCAGCTCATGCAAGAGCATCGTCGTGCGCCGGCCATTGTCCGGCAAGGAAAAGCGTGCGGCATAGGCCATCTCCAAGAGCTGCTCGGCCTCGGCATATTGGCGCTTCTGCATCAGAAGCGCCCCCAAATTGGATGCGATCATGGCCGACCCCGGATACTCCCTGAGCTTCTGGCGCAGCCGCGCCTCGCGCGCATCCTCGATAGAATCCCCACGCAATATGACGCCCAAATCAAAGATGATCTCAGGCAGCACCCCCGGTTCATAGCGTTCGGCGCGATGGCGCACAATACAGCGTGTGCGCGGCACAATCATATCCAGCTCGCGTACCACCCGCACTTCAAGCTGGGCTTTGTGCAACTCTCCCTCCGGATGAATCTCAACGGTTTCGCCTCCATCCACCAGCACGTTGAGCAGATCCTCGTCGCCGTCATGCTTGAGCGACTGGATGAGCAATGGACTTTGGGTGTGATTGGTCACGCGCAGCACGCCGTTGCTGTAGAGCGCGGTCATGGACCTAACGTCTACTTGGCCTGCCGCCCCTAGCTCGACCGCCTGCCGTTGAGGAAACTGCACATCGAGCAGCTCCATAAAGTCCGATGAGTAGTTCTTGAGGATGCCCACATGTTCGTGAAGCTCCTCCCCCTCCAGCAGATCAAAGACGACCTTTTGCCCGATAAGCCGCTCCAGCAATGGGTCAAAGGCGCCGCCCACGGCGCCCACGACGGTGGAGCTAAAGCGTTGGATATGGGTATCGCTGGCATCGGTAATGTAGCGCCCGGCAGGCTTTTTCAGGCTTCCCATGATCAGGCTGAGCACCTCGGTCATAGACTCACCGGCCAGCGAGAAGAAGTGCTGGACATCGCGCGCCAAGCGCCGCATCAGACCAGGGTGAAAATGCCTTTGCAGGTCCTTCTGCCTGCGCTCCTTGTCCTCTTCAGAAAGCTCATCCACATAGCGGTAGATAGCCTGGATCTCACTGAACTCCGAGCTATACAGCAAATAGCTGGATTCCACATGGTTGGCATCCTGCACCGTATCCCGATAGCGTAGCTCGAGGCCCGTGGACTCCAGCTCCATCACACCCCAGGCAATCTTCCCGTTTGCCCGCTCGATGGTGACCGGGTAGCCCTCGAAAGCCTTCAGGCATACATCACGGCGGCTTGAGCGCAGATAGGCGCCGACGACCGTGACCGCGAAAATAAGGCCCAGCGTTGCCAATAGGGAGACATCAACAACCTGAACAATGGATTCCACGGTTCTTCCTCACTTCCCTGCCAGCCCCACAATAGATAGCTGTGGCCCGCCATATGACGGCGGGCCAGTTCACGATTCCGATGTCAGCAGCGACGCAGTTTAGAGCGATAATGACCTGACAAGCTCAAACCGGACAGGCGCGACCAGGACAGACACGATCCAGGCGTCACCCGGACGCATGGCGCCGGCGGGGAACAGCTCAGTGCGCTGTGGTTCTATGGTTCTATACGCTATTGCGCATGAAAGGGTGCGATACAAGCCGCGCCCTCGTTGGCAGGGCTATTCACATAGCGGCTGACAGGCTGGGCTGTCATGGCCTCGGCAGGATAGGGTCGCAGCAAAAAGCGGAGGAGCGCCAGCGAGTCGCGCGGCGTTTCACGCCCATCGCCCAACCAGAGGTCATAATCCTGGGGGTCCAGGATCACGGGCATTCGGTTGTGCAGGGTCGCCATCAGCTCGTTGGGGTCGGTCGTCAAAATTGTAGCGCTCTCGATGGTGGAGCCATCCGGACTAGTCCAACTCTCCCACAGTCCGGCAAAGGCAAAAAGTCCGCCATCGC
>DATLZJ010000893.1:0-14838 GCA_035574055.1 Caldilineaceae bacterium | reverse complement strand
TTCTTTACACCAATCGGCTGGTGACGCTACGTCTCTATGCCCAAGAGTCTCTGGCCCTCTTGGGCATAGACGCCCCGACCCTCTTGCGCCAGGAGATTCTGGGCCGGCAATTCTTGATCACCACCGTCGCCCGGCTGCTCGCCGACTTTGGCTCGCTGCTCACCACCGGCTTCTTTGTCTTGGTGGCGACGGTGTTTTTGTTGTTGCAGACGACGCACCTGGCAGAGCGACTCAACCGGGAGTTTGGGCCGGACAATCCGTTCCAAGCCCAGGTGATCCAGGCGACACAGCGGATGGCGCGCTTCTTTGCGATCCGCGTGCGGGTCAACTTGATTGTGGCCGCGGGGATCACCCTGTGGCTGGTGATCCTGGGGGTGGACCTGGCGGCGCTTTGGGGGATTCTCGCCTTTTTCCTGAGCTTTATCATGTATGTAGGGCTGGCGCTGGCCGCAATCCCGCCGACTTTGCTCGCGCTGGCCGAGTCGGGGCCGTGGTGGGCATTTGGCGTCATCATCGGCGTTACTGTGATCAACGTAGGCGTCGAAAACGTCCTGGCCCCGGCCATGATGGGCCAGGGGCTAAACCTGGCCCCGGTCGTGGCGCTGGCCTCGCTGGTTTTTTGGGCGTGGGTGCTGGGACCACTCGGTTTGCTCCTGGCGATCCCGTTGACCGTCATCTTGGTGATGCTGCTGGCGAGCAACCCGGAGACTCACTGGCTCACCGTCCTGCTGACCATGGATACGCCCCAGGCAACTCCGCTCACATCCGAGTTAGGATCAGCCGTTGACGAGCCATCGGCGCCGTCTACGCAAGCATGAGCCGCTACATCCTAGACCGGCGTCCCGTTTGGGGCAGCCCTGAGCGCCTCTCGTGGCGCGGCGGGCCAGGCCGGCGCCGTTGTCTCCTCCACCAGCACCCGCCGCAAATACTGCCCCGTGTACGACTGGGGATTGAGGGCAATCTCCTCCGGCGTACCCTCGGCGACGATCATCCCACCCTGGCGGCCCCCCTCCGGCCCCAAATCAATCACCCAGTCGGCGTTCTTGATCACGTCCAGGTGATGCTCGATGACCAGCACCGTATTGCCTGCCTCCACCAGATGGTGGAGGCTGTCCAGCAGCCGTTGAATGTCGGCCAGGTGCAGCCCGGTGGTCGGCTCGTCCAGAATGTAGAGGGCGCGGCCGCCCCGCTTGATCTTGCCTAGCTCATAGGCCAGCTTCACCCGCTGCGCCTCCCCGCCGGAGATGGTGGTCGAAGACTGCCCTAGCCTCAGATAGCCCATCCCCAGCTTGACCAGCACATTGAGCTTATGGGCGATCAGCGGCACATCGGCAAAGAAGCTCGCCGCCGTCGCGATGGGCATCTGTAGGACCTCGGCGATGGTCTTCCCCCGGTAGGTGATCTCCAGCGTCTCCTCGTTATAGCGTGCGCCCTTGCAGACATCGCAGAGCACCTCCACATCGGGCATGAACTGGAGCGAGGTGATCACCACCCCTTGCCCTGCGCAGGCTTCACAGCGCCCGCCTTTGACATTGAAGCTGAAGCGGGCCGCTGTATAGCCCCGGCGCACACTTTCGGGAGCGCTGGCGAAGAGCTGGCGGATGGCGTCGTAGACGCCGATGTAGGTTGCCGGGTTGGAGGTAGGCACGCGGCCAATGGGCGACTGGTCAATGTTGACCACCGTGCGCAGATGTTCCAACCCCTCGATGCCGGCATGGGCGCCGGCCAGCACCCGCTTGTCATAGAAGTGGGCATGGAGCCGTTTGTAAAGGATCTCATTGACCAGCGTGCTCTTGCCGGAGCCGGAGACGCCGGTGACACAGACCAGCAGCCCCAGCGGGATGGCGACATCAATCTCGCGCAGGTTGTTCTCCGCCGCCCCGCGCACAGTTAGCCAGCGACCGGTGAGCGGCCGGCGTTGGGCCGGCATCTGAATGCGCCGTCGCCCGCTCAAATAGTCCCCCGTCAATGAATCGGGCGAGCGCAAAATCTCGTCCGGCGTCCCATGCGCCACGATTCGCCCGCCCTGCTCGCCCGGCCCCGGCCCGATCTCGATCACATAGTCGGCAGCGCGGATCGTCTCCTCGTCGTGCTCGACCACGACCACCGTATTGCCGATGTCGCGCAGCCGCTGGAGGGTGCGGATCATCCTGTGATTGTCGCGCGGGTGCAGGCCGATGCTCGGCTCGTCCAGCACATAGAGCATCCCCACTAGTTCCGAGCCGATCTGCACCGAGAGGCGCACCCGTTGGGACTCGCCGCCCGATAAGGTCACAGCCCTGCGGTTCAGGCTCAGATAGTCCAGCCCGATGTCCAGCAGCAGGTCCAGCCGCGTCAAAATCTCGTGGAGAATCTGCGCCGCGGCTTGGGGTTGGCGCGGCAACGGCGGCAGGCCGGCCAGCATGGCGCGCAGCTCGCTCAAGGGCAGGTCGCCCAGCTCCATGATGTTCATGCCGCCCACTGTCACCAGCAACCGCTGGCGCTTGAGCTTCGTCCCCCGGCAGTCGGGACAGACCTGCTCCACCATCACCCGGCGGAGGTACTCTTCCATCCAGGTATGGGCGACCTTCTCCCGGCGATAGCGGCGGTAGCGGCGCTCGATCTCGTTGACAATGCCGTCATAGCGAAAGAGCTTGCCTACATGCTCGTCCCCCTTGGTTGTCCCCTCCGGCAAGACCAGGGGAAAGCGTTCGCCCTGGGTGCCATAGAGCACCACCTGCACCGCTGCGGGTGACAGCTCCTGAAAGGGAGTATCCAGGCTGAACCCATAGTGCTGGGCGACGCTGTAGAGCAGCCGCGTGGCCCAGGCGTTCTTGTCATACTTGAAGGCTTCGGGCACAAATGCGCCGCCACGGATGGAGCGGCTCTTGTCGGGAATCAATAGATCGGGGTGGACGTGCAGATAGGCGCCCAGCCCCAAGCAGGTTGGGCAGGCGCTGTCCGGCTCGTTGAAGGCGAAGTAATAGGGCAGCATCTCGCCCATGGTGATTTGGTGCGCTGGGCAGGCAAAGCCGGCATAGAAGCCATCAGCGTAGCGGACGGCCTGGGGCGTCAGGATGCGGAAGCGTAGGAAACCCTCGCCCACGCGCAGCCCATTCCGGATGGAGACCAGCAGGCTTTTGTAGATTTCCGGCTGGATCACCACCCGGTCAACCACGACTTCCAAATTATACTCCTGGCCTTCGTCCAGCTCCGGCGCATCGCTTAAGTCCACCAGCTCATCGTCCACCCGCAGCCGCCGGTAGCCCTTGCTGCGGATTTCGCCGAAGAGATAGGGGTAATCTTCGCCGTAGATTTTGAAGATAGGCGCGTCGATCTCGACCAGCGTCCCCTTGGGCAGCGACAGCACATGCTCGGCCATCTGCACCGCGGTTCGCACCGGCGTCTCCTGGCGACAGTACGGGCAGTGGGCCGTCCCGGCTGTGGCGTAGAGCACACGGAGGTAGTCGAAGATATCGGTCATGGTGCCGACGGTCGAGCGGGGGTTCTTGCTGATTGATTTTTGCTCGATGGAGATGACCGGCGACAGCCCGTAGATCACATCCACATCGGGCTTCTTGAGCTGGGCCACATACTTGCGTGAGTAGGCCGACAGTGACTCCAGAAAGCGGCGCTGCCCCTCGGCGTAGATGGTCTCGAACGCCAGCGATGACTTGCCCGAACCACTCAACCCGGTGAGGACGATGAACTTTTCACGCGGGATCTCCACATCAAGGTTTTGCAGGTTGTTCTCACGTGCGCCCTTGATCGTAATGGTATTTCTCACAGCCCCCCCTACTGGTAACCGGCGCTGCGCGCAATAGACGGGCCATACGCCCGCCCGTGATTCATGGCGGGCAACAAGGCCCGTCTACGGATAAGAGCCAGATCAGGAGCAGAAGGTTACCACCAATCTGATCTTGCCTTCAAATATTCCGTTTGCATCAGCGATGTTTGTGCATCTCTATGTAGGTGATCAAATCCCGCAACGTCTGGCGTAGCTCTTCCATGCGTGTCGATCCGAGATAGGCTTCCCATTCCATTTCAATGCTTTGTACCGCCTTCCGTGCTACCTGTACCAGCGCCTCACCGCGTGCTGTCAGTTGAACCAGCGCCGCGCGGCCATCGCTCGGGTCCGGCCTGCGCACGACGTAGCCACAGCGCTCCAGATGCTCGACCAAGGCGCCCATGGACTGTTTCGTGATTTGTGCTTGAGCAGCGAGCTCACTCACACGTGATCCTTCCGGACGCAGGTGCTGGAACACGCTGTAGTGTGCCATGGTCAGGTCCGTAAAGCCGGCGCCGGCAAGGTGCTTGCGGACTCGCTCAACCGTCGCTTGAAACGGAATGCGCAGCAATGCGCCGATCAACCGGTCATCGTTTGATTGGGTGCTCATGGGATTGGTTCGTGCTCCCAAAATGGTACTTGACAAGCTAGACAGGAAGACTTACTATACTGGACAGTTTTCCTGTCTAGTATAGCGTAAGGAGACGCGTTATGGAAGCCGGTTCCCATCCCTATATGCTCGCCCGTGAGGAAGGTCAGGCCATCTGGTTTCTTGGAACACTGATGACCTTGAAAGCCACAGGGGAACAAACGGGTACTCGTTTCAGCCTAATTGAACAAGTCTTACCGCCTGGATTTGCCCCACCCTTACATATCCATCACGCCGAAGACGAAGCATTCTATCTCATCGAGGGTACGATTACCTTCTACTGTGGCAACCAAACCTTTCTCGCCCATGCGGGCTCGTTTATATACCTGCCAAAAGAGATCCCCCACGCCTTCGTTGTTGAGGGTGACCAATCCGCTCGCCTGCTGCAATTTACGACGCCTGCCGGACTAGAGCAGTTCCACGTGGAGATGGGTGAACCGGCGCCGGGTCAGATCCTCCCACCGCCATCCGCGCCTGATATTCCAAAGCTATTAGCGCTCGCGTCGAAGTATCACTTCGAGGTAGTTGGCCCGCCGCCCAATCATTAAGAAACTCTCCCACAACGTTACAGCTAGCCGCTAAGACGGGCGCACTATCCCGCGGAGGCCGTCAATCTCGATGATCTGGCCGGTGGCGATCTGGCGGGTGGCGGTGTGCGTGCCTATCACCGCAGGCAGCCGATACTCCCGCGCCACCACTGCGGCGTGGCTGAGCGAGCCGCCCTGGTCGGTGACCAGCCCTGCGGCCAGGGCAAAGAGAGGCGTCCAGGTGGGGTCGGTAATGGGGCAGACGAGGATCTCGCCAGGGCGCAGAGCAAGCGCCTCGTCCAGGGTGGTCGCCACCCGCGCCGCTCCACGCGCGCGGCCCGCAGACGCGCCGACGCCGCGCAGCTCGCCCGGAGGCGCATCGAGCGGCGTCGGCGGCCCGCTGAAGCGGTCTACCCAGGGAGTCGGCTGTGGCGGCTTGCCCAGATAGCCCGGAGCGGCCAGCCGCCGGTAGCCCTCATCCTCGGCGCGCCGCGCCGCCACCCGTGGGCGCAAGGGGTCCGCCAGGCCAAAGCCCCACTGGATTAGCTCGTAGACGGTCAAATACTCGACCTCATCCGTAGCATCCAAGCTGCCCCGCTCAACTAGCCGGCGGGCAAACTCATCAATCACGCGGCGGGTGGCCCGGTTACTCTGTTGGTCAAGCCAGAAGTTATGGTCTTCGGTCAATGGATGGTTGGCGCGCGCACAGGCCAACAGATCATCAAACGTAGCCAGCTCATCCGGCGACAGCCTGGCGCGCACGCTTGCCGTGAACGCCTCGCGCGCCTGCGCCAACTGCGCCAGCTCTATTGCTGGGTCCGGCGCGGCTCCCTCGGCGTAGGCGACAACCAGGCGCACGGCCCGCTGCCGCTGCTCCGCCTGCTCTCCCGTCTCGGCGACGTAGGCGGCAAAGGCTTGGCGAAAGGTTTCCGGCAACCGTGACCACGACTCGGCGCGCAAGTGGGCCACGATTTCCGGCGTTGCCATCCGGCTCAACTGCCAGAGACGGCTATTGTTCTCGATGCTGGTATTCGACTGGCCTTGCAGTAAGATGTACGGCTCGCTCTCCGGCGCGTCTGGAAAGCGCGCCAGGTACCAGTCCACCAACCGCTGCACCGCCGCGAGCGGCGCCGACCCCATGTAGGCGTGAATCTCCCAATGCGCCATCTGGCGGGTCAAGAGGGTATGGAGATGGCCGGCCAGCGCATCATCGGCCAGGGCCGCCAGATCAACAGCCCGCCACTGCTCCAGGTCCGCTCGAATGGCAGGCAACCACTCTTGCGCCCAGCGGGTGGGGATGGCCTGTTCCAGGGCGCGGCGGGCGGCGTCGGCCTCCTCCGGGGGCAAGGTATCCTGGTATTCCCACAGCCGGTACTCCGCGCCTTGCCAGTAGCGAACGCGCAGCCCGCCGATGGCATTGACCGCCCGAAACGCCTTGGCCCACCCTTGGTAATAGTAGAGCGACAGGGACTGCTGTAGGGGCAACACCGGAGCGCCGCCGCCATACCAGGTCTGGTGGGCGTCTTCAGGCCGGTCCCAGGCGACTGCCTCAGCGCCGGCGCGTGGCGGCGTCTCATCCATCATCCGCCTCTCCAGTCCAGGTTGCCGTCGTAGTAATAGGCCGCCTCGTCCACCGTCACCTGGCTCTTGTGGGTCAGGCGCAGGGGCGAAGGCGCCTTCTGGATGATGCCCTTGTCCGCCAGCCATTCATAGATGCCGCTCAGGGTATCCACCTGGGCCTGCTTGCGGAAATACTCGTCAATCTCGCTGGTGGTGCGGATGCCGCCCGCCTCGGCCAGATAGGCCAGCACCGGCCCAAAGAGCAGGGGGATCTTCTCGTCAATATAGCCGTTGATCAGCGCCAGCGCCTGCTGGATCACCGCCTCGTCCTTCTTCTGGTGGATCAAGTCGTAGTACACCTTGTTGAAGAAGGCCGGGTTGATCTTCAGCGCCTGGAGGATCACCTCGCGGCTCGTGACCTCGCCGTGGAGCACGACTTCGATGGTCGCAAGGTGTTGGATGGTGTACATGATCCAGAGGAAGCTGTAGGAGATATCCTTACGGGTGTAGAGCCACTTTTCCGCCTTGGCGAGCGTATAGAGCGCGGAGCTGCCCGCGCGCAGCAGGCGCATCTCCCGGTCAAATGCGCCCATGCTCTGCACGTTCTGGTAATACTCGCGGATGGTGGCGTCGCTGGTGAAGAGCAGCGTGCTCAAGGCAAAGGTCGAGTGCATCAATGAACCCTGGAGCGATCCTTCCAGCGCCTGTTTGAACTTGCTGCGCGGCATGAGCACGGCATGGATGTTGACCCCGTTCTCGACCAGGTAGAGGTCCTTGACCGGCTTTTCCTCGCGGCCGATGAGCAGGATGTCAATGTCCGACTTGCGCCAGACCGTATCATGGGAGAGGCTGCCATAGAGGATGGCGGCGATGATATAGCGGTCCTGGCGCACCTTATTGACAAAGGACTCCAGCGCGGCGTTGAAGAGCGCAACCGTATCTACAAAGGTCTCGTTGCGCGAGGGGCGCTTTTCTTGCAGCGATTCACGCACCATATCTACCATCCTTTCGCGCAGCTTGCGCCGTGCGCTGAAGAGCCGCTTTTTCACGGTCGTCACCGGCGCCTCTAAGAAGGCGGCGATGTCGTTCTGGGAATAGTCACTGATATAGAAGAGGGCCGTCGCCAGGCGTTCGGCTTCAGGCAGGGCCTGGATGGCGGCATAGACTTGGATTTGCCGCTCCTTCTGTTCATAGGCCATATAGGGGTCGGCGTCGGCAGCCGGGGCCTCCAGGATGGCGTCCAGCGAGACAAGCTGCACCCGCTTGCCCCGGGTCAGCCGGTTGCACTGGGTCAAGACGATCCGCTTGAGCCAGCCTGGAAAGGCCTCCGGCTTACGAAGCTGGTCCAGGTTGCGCCAGGCAACGATAAAGGCATCTTGGGCGGCGTCTTCGGCCAGATGAAAGTCGCCGAGCACGGCATAGGCGCAAGCGAAGGCCATATCCTGGAAGCGGCGCACGATCTCGTCAAAGGCGTGGTGTTGCGCCGCGCGCGCGGCGCGTGCAGCGGTCGCCTTGGCGATGAGTGTGCTGAGTTCTTCCACGCGTATGATTGCCTTGTCGCCCTAGCTGCGGTTGTCGAGACGCCAGCGCGTGACATCTTTGGGAAAGCTCTTCCAGGCGATGACCTTGCGCGGTTGAAAGGCAAAGACCCCGCCCTGCTCATAGTCCTCCGGCTTAACGGTATAGCCATATTTCTGATGGAACGACTCGGCCAGGCGAACCGTCAAGGCACGCGCCGGCGCGTGCAGCTCATGGGCATCGCCGTGCAGGATAACCACGTCGAGACCGCTTTCCAGGTGGACACAGACCGCCGGCTTTTCGGCCAGGTTGCGGTGACGGCGCGTTCCGATCTCGCCGCCGAAATAGAGCCGTTCGTCCAGCCATACCCCATCCACCGGCGTCGCATGGGGGCGGCAGTCGGGGCTGACCGTGCAGACCCAGTAATACTTGGCCTCGACCATACGCGCCGCCACATGGGACCAGGGCAGTAGACCTGCCTCGTCCTGGGGGATGCCATAGGCGGGCGGCATCTGTGGGCGTTCTGCCTTGGGCGTTGCTGCGTGGCCGGTTCTCTCTGCTGAAGATGGTTCGTGCTTGCTCACGGCGTCTCCTTCCAAGCCGTACTCATCAAGCCATACACGGAAGGTCAGATGTTGGGATGCGGCGTCTGCCCATATTATCATACAGGCATCTGCTCGGCCCGTCATCAAAAAGAGCCATTTCGGAGCCAAAAGGTTACCACATGCCAGCCGCTGCTTCTACCCCGTCGCCGGCGCCGGAGATTGATCGGGCTGTCTTGGGGTATACACGCGACCCGGACCACGGCTGGCTGTTGCGCGAGCGCCAGGGGCTACTCTATCTGCGCGGCGGCGAACTGGCCGGCTACATCGGACAGCGCAACGGGCCTTTCGCCCTGCACCAGCCTGACCTACGCCCCGCGGTGCTGGCCCACGCCGAGAACGCCGCCGCAACCGCCGGCGCCGCCTATTTCGGGCTAGAGGCGCCTACGCTTAACTGCCATGCCACAGACCACCTGCTGGCCCGCGGCTTCCGCATCGGACGCTTCACCATCGCGCTTCTGAGCGACGCGCCCTTCGGTCAATTCGACCGCTATATCTTGACCAACCCGCCCTTTTTCCTGTAACTAGACAAGCGCCCACCATGCTACATCTGTCTTCTTACCGCTTCTTCTCTCAGATAACGCCCCCACCAGACGCCCAGGAGCCGGCCTATTGGTTTTTCTTTCAGGGCGATAAGCTGCTTGTCCGCCCTGGCGCCGATACCATTGAGCTACCCCTGGCGCGCGACCCCGCTGAACTGGCGCTGTCGCCCCTGCGCCAGCACTACCTGGGCTATCTGCTCGACGGGCAGGCGCGCCGCATCGCCTGCTATTGCGCCGAGCTAGATGCGGCGACGCCCCTGCCCAGCGACCTGGCCGCCGACGGGCTGCGCCAGCTCTACCCTCAGCTCGGCGATTTCTGGTTCCAGCTCGCCGGCCGCGCCATCCAGATCATTGACTGGGACCGCAACCACCAATATTGTGGACGATGCGGCGCGCCGACCGAGCCAATGCCCAACGAGCGGGCCAGGCAGTGCCCACGCTGCGACCTTGTCGCCTATCCTCGCCTCTCCCCGGCCATCATCATCGCCGTGGTGCGGCGCACGCCGGAAGGCAATCGTTTGCTGTTGGCCCGCAACCACCGCTTTCCACCGGGACGTTACAGCATCATCGCCGGCTTTGTGGAGCCGGGCGAATCGCTGGAGGAGTGCGCCGAGCGCGAAGTCTTTGAGGAAGTGGGCATCCAGATTCAGAACATCCGCTATTTCGGCAGCCAACCCTGGCCCTTTCCCAACTCGCTGATGCTGGGCTTTACTGCCGACTATGCCGGCGGCGACTTTGTGCTGGAAGAAGGGGAGATCGCCGACGCAGGTTGGTTTGCCGCCGACGCCATGCCCCAGCTCCCACCCAAGATGAGCATCTCCCGCCGGCTGATTGACTGGTTCATCGAGCAGAACCACCCGCAAGGCGCAGACGCCCTGCGCGACAATGCCTGGTAAGCCCTCTACGCGCGGAGGGGCGGTATCCGGCGCCCCTCATGGCGCGCACGGCTGCATGGCGTCGCGTGCCCGGTCAAGCGTGTTCTCTCTCATCAAATCGTGAACACGGCGGCTGTTCACACGGTCAGGCCGTAGGCGCGGCATCCTGCCGCACCGTTCACGGCGTCAGGCGGTAGATCGTAGGTGCGGCATCCTGCCGCACGGCTACATGGCGTCGCGTCTGCCCGCTCGCCCGAAAAACGGCAGCGCTGACGCGCCCTTCCCTGTTGGCCGCATGGGCATGGCGTGCTCACGCTGTGTCATTGGGGCTTGGCCGCTCGTGCCCTGCTTCATCTGTCGCGCAGGTTCACGAGAGACCTTGGCGGGGGCGCAGGCCAGGCGCGTCCGGGCGAGGCGACGCCTGTGCTCGCAGCCAGGGCGTGCGGTAGGATACCGCACCGACGGGGAGGCGGCGCCCTGCTGTTCACGATCATATGACACTTTTCACGGCGGGCCGGTTCCAGCGCACCCCCGCTGTCGTCCACTCCCCCCCGCCGAAGCCAAGCGATTACTGAAGCTTGGCTGTTATACTGAAACGGAAATTGTACCAGGAGACGCCATGCAGACGACTTTCTTACAGCGCCACGTAATGAAACGCCTCGGCATAGGCCACGCCGATGCGCGCGCCGGCTTCCTGCTCGCGCGCCGTGTAGATCGCTTCCCAGTTCGGGCTGCGCTCGCCCAAGAGGCTGGCATAGCAGGCGATGGCGCGGCGCTTTTGCTCAAAATGGGCGGTGATGTCGTGGAAGTAGTCGGCCCATCCGCTCTCCCACAAGAGCAGATGCCGAGGAGAATGGGCCGCCAGCCCAACGGCGGTCAAGCCGGGCAGATAGAGATGGTCGCGCGCCATGCAGATGGCGTCAATCACCGCTTCGCCCAGGGCGCGGTGGTCAATGTGGATTTGATAGGGCGCCCACGGGTCGTGGGTGCAGATGGTGTCGGGCCGGTAGTGGCGGATCAGCGCGGCCAGCTCGGCGCGCAGGCTCGGCACGGCATGGACCTCGCCGTCGTTGTAGCGCAAGTAGTCCACCTGGTCCACCTGTAGAAGCGCAGCCGCGGCCTGCTGTTCGGCCTCGCGGCGCCGCGCCAGCTCATGGGGCGGCACCGACAGGTCATGGGTGCCCCGGTTGCCGCTGGTGACCAGCACATAGCCCACCCATGCCTGCTGCGCCTTCCAACTGGCGATGGTCCCCCCACAGTGGTTTTCGGCATCGTCGGGATGGGCAAAGATAATCAGGGCGCGTTGCGCCCGCAGGGGTTGAGGCGGCGTCATCGCACATTAACTCCTGGTGACTTTGATGGCGCGAAAGGCCAAGAAGAGGGGAATCTCAGCGTTTGCCCGGTTCTCAGCATCGGACTGAGGCTTGCCCCGGCTTTGCTGATAGGTGGGCAGTTCACGCAAGTCGTCAATCCACAGGCCCTGGGCGGATAACGCCTGCACATAGGCCGAGAGGGGGCGGTGAAAGCTGCGGCTCACCCCCTGGCGCTCTCCTGTCCGGTAAGGCTTGAGCGGCACGGCCAGGGGCGTCAAATAGCTGTCAATCCGCCGGTAGCGCAGCTTGCGCTTCTCGTCCCAGCCCCACCCGCTTTGGCGTGGGATGCGAAAGCAGGGATGGGTCATCACCGCGACCAGCCGTCCGCCGGGCGCCAGCGCCCAGGCGGCGGCGGCCATCACCTCGTCCAGCGGGTCCATATCCTGTAGGCTCAACAAAAAGCAGGCGCCGGCAAAGCTGGCCCGCTCCAGCCCCGGCAACCCGGCCAGCCGCCGCACATCGCCGCAAAGAAAGCGACCGCTATCGCCATGGCGACGCCGCGCCAACTCCACCAGCTTGGGGCTGGCCTCGACGCCGGTATAACTGGCGCCGGCTTTGGCAATGGACGGCGCGAGCACGCCCTGGCCGGCGCCCAAGTCCAGGATCGCCTCTTGCGGCTGGGGGGCGAGCAACTCCAGGAGTGCGGGGATGGCGAGGTGACGGTGGTGTTTGCTGCCGGACTCGCCGACCCAGCCATCGTACCAGTCGGCCAGCGGCTCCCAACTGGTGCGCACGCGCTTCGGCGATGGCCCTTTTCGTCTTGAATTTGAGTTTAAGTTTGAATAGGTCATGATCCGGTTGCGATTCGTGCCCAGACATCGCCGGCGGGCGGCCATCCGGGGATACAAGACCAGCATACCCGCAACAGGCGCTAGATGCAAGCCGGAGAGACGGCTTGGGTGCGGCCCAGGGTTTTGGCAGGATGAGGGGGGAGGAGTGAAGGCGGGCGTCACCTGGTCGGCAATCTCGTCAAAGCTTGCCTCCGGATGGCGCTGTCGCCAGCTGTGACCATGCCGTGGTCTGCGCACTGCCGGCCAGGATGTCCTGGCCGGCAACGAGTTTATGCAGCGTTCTGTTGACGAAGAGCTAATCACACAAGCTTATCGCGAAGGTCGTATCCTGCTCACTGCGAACAAAGACTTTGGCTGGCTGGTCTTCGCCAGTCAACTGCGCTCTCCTGGTGTCATCTTGATCCGATGTCTAGGTAACGCACGCAGTACCCTGGTACAAACAATTGTTGAACTCATCGCGTCCTACGGCGCACAGTGGGCGGGAGCTTTTACCGGAGTACAGCCGGGACTAATTCGTATCAGCTCCCGCCCAGATACTACTTGAGCAGCCTTCAGCAGTATCCGCGGGCGAACGTGTTAGCGGACTCTGCTGAAGGCTGATTCTCTTGCCGGCGCTCGCTCTCGGCTAGCGAGGAATCGAGGGCAGGAAGAGTGACCGTGTCGGGTCTGGAGCGGGGCCAGGGTCTGGATCAGGATCCGGGTCGGGATCAGGATCGGGGTCCGGGCCTGGGTCTTGCCCAGGCGTAACCGTCACCGTCGCGCTGCCGGTCGCCGTCGCGCCGCCGCTGTCGGTCAGCCGGAAGGTGAAGCTGTCCACCCCACTAAATCCCGCCTCAGGCAGATAACGCAGCTCCAGCGTCGCAGCCGCCTGCGCCTCCCCTGCCCCATACATTCTTCCCTCTGAGACTACCGAACCATTTGCCGGCGGCGTCACCAGCGTCCAGGTGTAGCTATCGCCCGCATCCGGGTCGTCAATCTGCACAAACACCGAGATCGGGCTGCCGGTGTTCTGGCCGCCGCCGGCGGCGACTGCGCCAGCCGGCGGGTCGTTGACGGGCGTCACCGTCACTTGGACGGTCGCCGGCTGGGCAAGCTGGAGGCCATAGCGGTCGGTCACCTGGATGGTGAAGCTGTCCGGGCCATGATAGTTGGCCGCAGGCCGGTAGATGAACCGGTTGTTCAGCACCGAGGCTGTACCATGGGCCGGTTGGCTTACGACGCTGACCGTGTAGCTGTCGCCGGGGTCGGCGTCGGTCACGGTCGGGAACGCCGGGGCGCTTTCGGTATCCTCTGCGGTGGTGATCGCCAGCGCCGCCGCGGCGGGCGGCTGCATGGCCTCGAAGTGGGCCGTAACTGACCGAGGGTGATGCATGGCGACTGCTGCGCTGGCTCCAGCGGCGTGGTCCACGCCGCTCCAGCCCACAAAGCGATAGCCGGGTGCAGGCGTCGCCGTCAACGCCACCTGTGCGGTGTCGCTATAGGCATAGCCGCCATCCAGCGGCGCACCCGCGGGGACACGCGCCACCGTGCCGCCTGTCGCGGCGACGGTCAGCATATAGGTGTGGACCGGCTCGATGCGCCGCCGGTAGAGGTTAACCGGCCCCTCGCTATAAGGTGCGCTATAGGTCTGGCTTGTGGCCCAATAGGCGTAGCGCCCATCGGGGCTGAGGCCGCCATCCGTGACTGGCGCGCTGCTGGGCTGGCCTGCTGCCAGCCAGTTGGGCGCCGGCATATTGGGCGGGTAGGGGATTGAGTCGCGGCGGATGAACATATCGGCCACGCCGTTGGTGTCGCCCGGCTCCATGTTGTCGTGAACCGAGACCCAGCCTATCTTGGCCCCGGTATAGTTGAACGCTGCATGGCTGTCCAGGGCAATGTCCATCACGGTGAAGAGTTGGTTGATATTCTCCGAGGACTGAGGCCCACCGCCTCCATTCGCCTGGCTGATCCAGACGATCTGCCGGTCGGTGACGCTGCTGCGCCCCATCCCCTCGCCCAGCGAAACATAGACATCCTGGCCGAGCGTCTCACTGTTGGCGTCGCCGGTGCCGGGGATGTTGCTGCGGGTGGCGAAGACCACCGTGTCGTTGAGCGGCCCCACCCGCGGCTGGTAGGCGGCCTGGGCCGTCATCGTTGTCGCATTGCTGCCGTTGGTGTTGATGGGCACCAGGGTACGCGTGGACGGGTCCAGCGCGCCGTTGGCCTGCACCCCCAGCTTGAGCAGCACCACATCCTGGATAGGGCCGTTGCTGTTGAGCCGCGTGTCTAGGTTGGTCGCAGCCGTCAAGAAGACCACATAGCGCCCGTCTTCACTCATGTCGGGCGAGAGCGACATGTCATTGCCGGTGGTGTTGCCCGCCGGGACGGTGCTGAGGGCATAGGTCACGTAATTGTTGTCAAAATAACCGCCGTTGCCGTCCGGGTCAAGGTCTACCAGGAAGATATCTCGCTCGATGTTGCCGTCGGCGACGCCGGCCACATGCTGGCTATAGGTGCTCTCATAGACCACATAACGGCCGTCAAAGGTGGCGTCGGTCTCTTGGAAGGACTCGACACCGAGCAAATTGACCGGCTGGCCGCCGCTTGCCCGGCTGATGAGCGCCACGCGCCCGGTCTCCAGGTCTTTGATGTAGAG
>DATLZJ010000892.1:0-5859 GCA_035574055.1 Caldilineaceae bacterium | reverse complement strand
CCTCGTCGGGCAGCGGCTCCTTGACGCCCATCATCTGCTCCATAAAGCGGCGATTGGCCCTGAAGCCGGGCAGCAGGGCCAGCACCCGGTACCAGTTGAGCAGATTGTAGTAGATGCGCCCACGCACCAGGCCGATCAGGTTGGCAAAGACGGGCCGGTGGGCTTGGATGGCGGCGCGGGGGACGCCCAAAATGCGGCAAAATTCCTGGTAGACCTCCTCATAGGCGCGGCGGGCGAAGGAGTAGGTCAGCGGCGTGGTCATGCCGCCGTAGCTCTCGATGATGTTGCTGTTGTCCCAGAGGGTGTAAACGCCATCGGGGTCGGGCAGCGCGGCCAGGGTGGTGATGGGCCGCGATTGGAGCAGCCAGAGGCGCTCCTGCTCCTTGGCGGTTGCGCTCAATGCCCACTCAATATCCTGGGGGCGGCCCTGCGCCGCCGCGCAGCGGCGGGCCAGCGCGGCCACGGCCTGCGCCTGCGCATCGCTCAGGGCCGGATGCGCCGGGTCCTGAAGCGCCCGCTGCAAGATCGCGCCGGCGCGGTCTATGCGCCAGGTGTCGCCCGTCTGCTCGCCGGCGGCCAGCCTATCGCCCAGCCCGCGCACCGCAGCCACCACGGCAACCCCGCGCCGCCCGCTCAACGGGTCGGCGGAGAAGGCGATCCCGGCGGCCTCGGCGGGAACCATGCGTTGCACCAGCACAGCGGGCGGCAGCGGCGGCCCCGGCAGCCCTCGCTCCCGGCGATAGGCATAAACACGGGGAGCAAAGGCCGAGCGCCACACGTCCACGACCCGGTCTGCTACCTCGCCGGGCGGCGTTTGCAGGAAGCTCTGGAACTGGCCGGCGAAGGAATGGCCGGCCTCATCCTCTTCCACGGCAGACGAGCGCACGGCCAAGAGCGCGCCATCGGGGGCCAGCTCGGCCAGCGCCGCGTCCAGAGCTTGTATCAGCGCGGGCGGCAGTTGCAGCCTACCTAGCAGGGCAGCCGCCTCCTCCGGCGCGGCAGCGTTGAGCGCGGCGCGGGCGGCGTCATCGAGCGCAGCCTCAAAGGCGGCGGGGGTGATGACGAACCAGGGGGGAACGGGCAGCCCGGCTGCGCCCAAGCGCGCCAGCATCGCCGCCTTGCCCCCTAGCCGGGCGGCAGATGGCTCCGCGGCTTCCGGGCTGTGCGCCAAGACGACCCACGATGGAGACGCCGGTGTCGCGGCTGTAGAGGCGAAGCTAGCAGTCAGGCTAGATGGGATAGGCTCCATGGCCTTTCATTGTAACAGAAAGTCTAGCCAACCCGGCGCGCGACTGTAGCCCGCTTACTTGACAGGGGCAAGCCTGGCAAGTAGAGTGGGAACGCCGAAAATGCCTGGCGCAACGCGCGGCTGGGCGAGCCGGCGGCTTGGCATGAGCGATCCGATGTTTTCCACTCCACTGGTCTGGCAATTAGGCGCAGGGCTGCTCCTGGCGTTGCTGGCTGCCCTCTATCTGCGGGGGTGGCGACGGCTGCGCCGGGTGGAGCCGCGGTTGGCAAACGTGGCGCGGCTGCTCGCTTTCCTGGCCGGCCTGACCGCGCTGGCGCTGGCGCTCATCTGGCCGCTTCCCATTTGGAGCAACCAACTTCTGACCATGCGCTCGGTCCAGAAGGCGCTGGTCGCCATGATCGCGCCGCCTCTGCTCTGGCTAGGCTGCCCGGTGCATGTGATCGTCTGGGGGCTGCGTCGCTGGTTGCGCCACAGTTTTGTCTACCTGCGCCAAGGGCACGGGCTGGCGGCGCAGGGGCTGCGGCGCACGACGCAACCGCTGGTTGGCTGGTTTGCCTTTGTGGGCGCATTCCTCTTCTGGCACGACCCCCAGTCGGCGCCTTTTCTGCTGGGCGACACGATGCTCCACTATCTGGCGCCGTGGCTGCTGCTGGGCGCGGCGCTGCTCTATTGGTGGCCGGTGGTGGGCAGCGGTCCTCGCATTCACAACCGCTTCCCGGCCTGGGTGCTGATCCCGTACTTGATCACGGTCGAGATCCCCAACATGGTAGCGGGCGTGACCATCGCCTTCTCCAGCCAGCCGATCTACCCCTACTATGCTGCGGTTCACGCCCAGGCAGGCGACCGCTTGCGGCTGGATGTGATGAACGACCAGATGGTGGGTGGGGCGATTGTGTGGGTCTTTGGCAGCCTGGTCTACGTCACCAGCATCGTCCTGGTGGTTCACCGTCTGTTCCGCAGTGATGGGGCCACCGCGCCGCAGCCTCCACCCAATTGGGACGCCGATGAGAAATTCATTGCCCCCGGTCTGGAACACCGGGCGCGCCAGAATGCGCTGCGCAAGGTGGACCTGCGTCATCGGTAGAGCAGGGTTCAAACCGCAAAGCACGCAAAGGGCGCAAAGCGCAGAGAAAAAAGAGCAGGTACGGCATCCGGCGCCACTTATGGCGCGCACGGGCACATTCTGCCGGCTATATCGTAGGTGCGGCATCCTGCCGCACGGGGTGCCCGGCAAAGACGTGCGCTAGGATAGCGCACCTACGATACCGCTCCGAGCCTAGCCATCGCGTAGGTGCGGCAAGATGCCGCACGGCGGTGTCAGCTAGAGTGTACGCTAGGCAAGCGCCCCACCAGGAGAGCCACCCATGGGAGCGCGATGACGCCGGTTCGCTAAACCCCTAGATGCCGCGCCGGTCACGCCAGCGACATCCCCTTGCCGCCGGTTTCGAGCGTGGCCGCCGGATCAGAGAGAGGCAGAACAAATGGAGGCATGGGTACCCAGATCATCCTCCCTATTTCGTCGTGTAGCCGCCATCCACGACGATGCCGGTTCCGGTGATATAGGCCGCGTCGCCGGAAGCCAGAAAAGCCGCCGTAGCGGCGATCTCCTCCGGCTTGCCTAGCCGTTGCAAGGGAATGTCCGCCAGCAGCTTGTCCACCGTCAAGTCGCTACTGATGCGCACCGCGGGCGTGTCAATGGCGCCGGGCAGAATGGCAACCACGCGGATGCTCGGCGCCAGCTCGAGGGCCAAGGCGCGGGTCAAGGAGAGAACGCCCCCCTTGGCAGCCTGGTAGGCGGCATAACCGGGCACCCCCACGAGGCTATGCACCGAAGCCGTGTTGAGGATGACGCCGCCCCCGCGCGCCAACATGTGCGGCGTGGCATATTTGGACGCCAGCCAGACGGCGCGCAGCGTCACATCCAGCGTGCGCTGCCAATTCTCCAAGGTAGTCTCCGCAGCAGTGCGCGCCTCAGTCCAATAGGCGTTGTTGTGCAGAATATCCAGCCCTCCATAGGTGGTGACGGCTGCCTGGATCATGGCCTGGAGGTCCGCATCGCGAGCCACATCGGTCGCGATGAAAAAGGCCGCGCCGCCCTGCCGGTGGATTTCCTCGGCGCAGGCGGAAGCGCCGGCCACATTGATATCGGCGACCACCACCTTGGCCCCCTCTTGGGCAAAGCGCAAGGCGGTGGCGCGGCCAATGCCGCTGGCCGCGCCGGTGACGATGGCAACCTTGCCCTGCAAGCGCATATGCTCTCCTCATCTTCGGGTTTGGCAATATCTCAGGTCTGGCAATCGCTTTGGGTTTGGCAATGGATGGGGGTGGCTATTTCCTGGATGATACGCAGGGAGGGGAGCCTTTGTCAATCCGGCGACGTTTATCGTTTGCTCGACGAGCTGGGGCGGCCATGATTAGAGCGGCTATCGTTGGCTCAACCGGCCAACAAACCGTGTCCATCTTTACGCCAAGGGCCGGCGCGTCAAATGTCGCATGGGCCTGGCTTTGGCCGATGCTACACTCAGGGTGGCGGATGCAGCGGCTTCTAGCCCGGAGCAAATCCTTACTGCAACCGAACGGAGGCGTCTGCTACCCTGGGGACCGGGCAAGCGTTCGCGCCCTGCGAGCCGGAAAGGATATCCACTACGTCATGCATCTGCGGCCCGTTGTGCGATTGGCCCTCGCTCTGGGCATTGTGTTCCTCTGGAGTGGTCTGGCGTTCTGGGTCTGGGCGGGCGTCATCCATGCCCAGGGCCAGACCATTTTATATGTTCGCGCCGACGCCGATGACGGGCTGGTCGCCCACTGGCAGTTCGACCAATCCGGCGGGACCGTCACCACCGATTTTCGCAACCTCATGACCGCCACCGTCAACGGCGCAGCCAACCCCTTTACCACCACCGTCGTCTTCCCTACGCTGCTTCGCCCCAACCCGCGCGCCCTGAGCCTTAACCCTGGCGGCAATCCGGCAGCCAATGACGACTACCTGACCGTCAACGACGCATATCCGGATCTGAACCGGGCAGACAACTTCACCGTTGCCGCTTGGGTGCGCCGGGAAGCCAACGACGACTACGACCCCATCTATGACTCAGGCGTGCAGACGGGGACGTGGTGGGTCTTTATTGCCGGCTCCACCATCGGCAATGCCAACAAGTTGGGGTTTGGGCTGCACAACATGGATAGCTACTATTCATCCGTCACCATCCCCGCCGACGGCCAATGGCGCCATCTTGCCGTGGTGGTCGAGAATGGCCCCCACCCCACCGTGCGCTTCTTTGTCAACGGTGTGGCCGCGGGCACGGCTACTGTCAACCATGAGATTCCTGTGCCCTATGGCGTTAAGCACATCGGCGCTTTTAGCGAGCCGGGCGAAACTGCGCCCTTTGCTCACTTCGATGGAGCCATAGACGAGTTGCGCTTTTACGACCGCGCCCTGACGGCAGAGGAGGTGCAGCGGCTTGGGCTGTTTCGCCGGAGCTGCGTCACCACTGGAGCGTCATGGGCGCAGGCGTTCCCTGACCTTCACTGCGCGCTGGAGATCGCCGCGCCCAACAACCAAATCTGGGTCGCCAAGGGCCGCTACTACCCACGCGTCACCAGCGGCAGCACAGATACCTTTGTCACCTTTGGCCTGAAGAACAGCGTCGCCATCTACGGCAATTTTGACGGCACGGAGTCAAGCCTGGAGCAGCGCCCTAGCCTGGCGCTGGCCGATGTGATCCAGGGCAAGCCGGCCAGCTTCCTTACCGCCGATTTCCAGGGCAATGACGACCTCGCCGCCTTCACCAACACCGGCGACAACCTCTCGACCATCCTCAACAGCACAGGCGCCAACAGCGCAGCCCGGCTCGACGGCTTTGTGATCCAGGGCGCGCGGGCCTTGGATGGCGGCGGCGTGGCTGCCGTCACCATCGGCGGCAGCCCCACCTATGAAAACCTGATCTTCTGGGCCAACCGGGGCGCGCAGGCGATGCGCAATACCAACAACAGCAGCCCCAGCCTGCAAAATGTCATCTTTTATCAAAACTTGGAGAGCACCTCGCTGGCGGGCCGTGATGGCGTGCTCAACAATGTCGCCAGCCAGCCCCGGCTGACCAATGTGCAGTTCATCAGCAACACCGCGCGCATCGGCGGGGCGATGGTCAACGATGGGGGGACGGCGCGGCTGGCAAACGTGCAATTCCTCGGCAACACGGCCAGCAACGATGGGGGCGCGATCGCCCTCCTCAACGGCAGCATGCTCCTGGGCGAGCAGTTGACCTTCCGCCTCAACCGCGCGAGCAACGGCGGCGCACTCTATCTGGACGGCAACTCCACCGCGACCATCACCAACACCCATTTTCTGGAGAACCGCGCCAGCGCAGACGGCGGCGCGCTCTATAACGAGGGGGACTTGACGGTGGCGGCTTCGTCCTTTCTGACCAATGTCGCGGTTGCGGACGGCGGCGGCATTCTCAACGCCGGCGATTTGACTCTCCATGACAGCCGCTTTGCCGGCAACGAGGCCGCCGCCGGCGGCGGCCTCCTCAACCGGGGGACGATGGAGGCCAGCCGGAATGAGTTCCAGCGCAACAAGGCCGGCGCCTATGGCGGGATCGGCAACGCCG
>DATLZJ010000891.1:0-15740 GCA_035574055.1 Caldilineaceae bacterium | reverse complement strand
GTTTCTGGAGGGTAGCTTCTCACCGGGCCTCTTGGTCCAGGGGATGGCGACTGCGCTGGGACTCGGCGTTGTGGGCGGCCTCTATCCAGCTTGGACGGCGGCCAACTTGCAGCCGGTAGAGGCGCTGCGCTACGAGGGGGGAAGCGCGGGCAAGGCGAGGGGCTGGCTGGCGCGGGTCGGCAGCCAGAGCTTTCGCAACCTCTGGCGACGGCGCACACGCACCCTCATCTCGGCAAGCGGCGTCGGCATCGGCGTGGCGACGCTGGTCATGCTGGGCGGGATGATCGCGGGGATGATCGGCCAGTTGAACGGGTTGGCGGGTAGCGGCAGCGCCGGCAGCATCACGGTCATGCAACGGGATGTGGCCGATATGAGCCTGAGCAGCTTGGATGAACGGCTGGTCCGCCAGATCCAGGGGATGCCGCAGGTCAAGTCGGCCAGCCCCTTTGTCCTTGCCTTCGTCAGCGATGAGAAGATGCCCATGTTTCTCATCGCTGGCGTCGAGCTGAACAGCCCGGTGTTGAGACACTATCGTTTGGTGGAGGGGCGCTACATCCGCCGGCCCAATGAGATCATGCTGGGCAAGGTCGCCGCCGAAACCTATAAGCTGGGGGTGGGCGACACGATGGTTCTCTACGACAATCGCTATAAGGTGGTGGGCATCATCGAGACCGGCGTCGCCTATGAGGATGGCGGGGGGGTACTGGCCCTGCGGGAGGCTCAACGGCTCATGGCGCGCCCGCGGACCGTCAGCTTTATCTTTGTGGATGTGGAGGAACCGGCCCAGGCGCCTGCAGTGGTCGAGGCCATCAATCGCCGCTTTCCGGATGCGCGCGCCAGTCTGAGCAGCGACTTCGCCCAGAGCACCAACGATATCCAAAATACCATGGCCATGACCGATGCCATCCGGCTGTTGGCGATGGTCGTCGGCGGGATCGTCGTCGCCAACACCATGATCATGGCGATCTATGAGCGCACGCGCGAGATCGGGACCTTACGCGCGTTGGGCTGGCGGCGACGGCGCATCCTGGGGCAAATCCTCCAAGAGAGCCTCTATCTCTGCCTCTTTGCCGCGCTGCTCGGCTCGGCGCTTGGCGTGGCGTTGCTCACAGGGCTGACCCTGCTGCCTGTGGCCGGCCAGTTCCTCAAAGCCGATTGGCAGGTGGAAACCTTTGTATCAGCCGCTGCCGTGGCGCTGCTGCTTGGGCTGATAGGCGGCTTGTATCCCGCCTGGCGGGCCAGCCGGCTGCCGCCGGTGGAAGCGTTGCGCTATGAGTAGGGTGAAGCACAGGGGAGATGTTGGGCGATGAAACGAGCAGCCATTACCGCCCTTGTGGTGATCATAGCCGTGGCGCTCGGCTGGTGGGTCTATCGAGGCTATCTTGCCGGGCAAAGCGGTTCAGCGGCCGCGCCTGAGTCGCTGCCGGAAGAAGTGGACGACCTGGAGAATGTGATCTGGGCGTCCGGCACACTGGAGCCGGAGGTATGGGCCGGCTTGAGTCCGGCCACCACCGGCTTGATCAGCCGCATTCATGTCGCCGAAGGGGAGTGGGTCGAGGAAGGGACCCTGCTGGTGGAGCTGCAAAATGAGGTGTTGGCGAGCCAGGTTGCCGTTGCTGAGGCTAATCTGGCCGAGGCCGAAGCGGCCTTGGCGCGGCTGCGCGCCGGGGCGACGGCAGGTGAGCTGGCCGCTGCCGAGGCGCGGTTGGCTGCCGCCCAGGCGCAGGTCGCGCTGGCGGCCAGCCAGATGTTGGAGTGTGATGCCGCTATCGAGCAGGCCGAGGCCCAACTCCAGATCGCCAACAGCCGGTATGCAGAGTTGGCGAGCCATCCCACTGCCGCCGAGCTGGCCGCCGCCGAGGCTGAGGCGGCGATTGCTGAGGCCGGGGTCGCCCATGCCCAGGCCGCCTTCAACCTCGTGCGCGGCGACCCGCAGATCGCCGCGCGCCCAGAGTCGTTGGCGCTCTACCAGGCGACGGCCACACTGGAGGCTGCCAAAGCAAAGGTAGAGCTGGTTAGACAGGGGGCGACTGCCGAGCAGCTAGCGGTTGCCCAGAGTGAGATTGCCGCCGCCGAGGCCGCGGTCGAGATGGCGCGCAGCCAGGCGCCCGGCGCTGAGGCGGCGGTCGAGGCCGCCCTGGCCGAGCAGGCAAGCGCCCAAGCCGCGTTGGACGATCTGCGCGACGGCGCCACGCCCGAGGAGATCGCCATTGCCGAGGCGCGGGTGCTTTCGGCGCAAGCCGCGCTCCAGGTCGCCCAAGCCCAACTGCGCCAGAGCCAGATCGTGGCGCCCTTCTCCGGTCAAGTGGGCGCGATCACCGCCCGCGTCGGCGAAATGGCGACGCCGGGCCAGTTTGTCCTATTGCTGGGCGATGTGCGCCGGCTTCATGTGGAGACCACGGACCTGCGCGAGACCGATGTGGTGTGGCTGCATACCGGCATGGCCGTGGAGGTCACCTTTGACGCGCTGCCGGATCGGATTTTTCAGGGGACCATCACCGACATTGCGCCGGTGAGCAATACCGAGAAGGGCAGCACCAACTACACCGTCCATGTAGATGTGGCCGAATTGGATGAGGCGCTGCGTTGGGGCATGACGGCCTTCGTCAACATTGAGGCGCCGCGGTGAGCCAATGGCCGAGAGATTGATTCAGGTCCACAATCTGAGCAAAATCTATGGCGCCGGCGAGACGGCAATTCGCGCCCTGGACCGGGTGACGCTGGAGGTCGAGCGGGGCGAGCTGTTGGCGATCATGGGGCCGAGCGGCTGCGGCAAGAGCACCCTGCTCAATATGATCGGCGCGCTGGACCAGCCTAGTGAAGGCGAAATCTGGGTGGCTGGCGAGAACCTGGCCCGCCTCAAGGATGTGGACTACTTCCGGGCGCGGACTGTCGGCTTTGTCTTTCAGCTCCACAACTTGCTGCCTACGTTGAGCGCGCTGGAAAATATCGAGGTGCCCATGCAAGGCCAGGGGCTGGGCAGCCGCGCCCGCCAGAAGCGAGCCATGCATCTGTTGGAGTTGGTCGGGCTAGCAGATAGGGCGAGCCATCTGCCCAGCCAGCTTTCGGGCGGCCAGCGCCAACGGGTGGCCGTTGCCCGCGCGCTGGCGAATGACCCACCCTTGATCCTGGCAGATGAGCCAACCGGCTCACTGGACAGCCAGAGCGGCGAAGAGCTACTGGCGCTGCTGGGCGATCTCAACCGCGACCGGGGCGCCACCATTGTGATCGTGACCCACGACCGCCGGGTTGCTCAGGCCACGCGCCGGATCGTGCGGATGCGCGACGGTCGCATTGTGGAGGACCACCGGCTGCTTGACCCCATCGAGGAGGACTTACGCATGTTGGCGAACAGCCGGTTGGGCCAGGCGATCCTCAACGAGATGGACAGCCCCTTGCCACAGATCACACCGGACGAAAGGGCTGTATTGCGCCGTCTCTTGTTACGGATTAACGGCGCGCGCCGGCCCGATCAGAAACCGGCCCTCGTGGAATCACCGTCTTGATAGCGGGCGCCGCTCCTCCCCCTACTCATTCCATGGCCGGTCGAGTAGCCAGGGGGAACCCTCGCCACTTGACCAGTGCCAATGGCAGAGGGATGAGCTATACTATATCGCCAGGCAGAGCCTTTCCTGGATTCAGACAGAGGCTTGCCCGGAGGCAGACCATGGACCGCTTTCGGAATCGAGCGGAGGCCGGCCAGCGGCTGGCGGAGCGGCTGGCGGCCTATCGCGCCAGTGAAACGCCGGTCTGTGTGCTCGGCTTGGCGCGGGGCGGCGTTCCGGTGGCGTTTGAGATCGCAATGGCCCTCCACGCGCCCCTCGACGTTTTTATCGTGCGCAAGCTCGGCGTACCGGGCTATGAAGAACTGGCAATGGGCGCCATTGCCTCTGGGGGCGTGCAGGTGCTCAACGCCGATGTGATTTCCGGCCTGCGAATCCCCGACTATATCATCGCGTCCGTGACCGCTCGCGAGCAGCAAGAACTCAACCGGCGTGAGCGAGCCTATCGGGGGGACCGGCCCCCGCCGGCCGTGCAAGGGCGGGTCGTGATCCTGGTGGATGATGGGATTGCCACCGGCGCGACGATGCGCGCCGCGATTCGGGCGCTGCGCGCCCAAGAACCGGCTCGCATCGTCGTGGCTGTGCCGGTGGCGTTGCCGGAGGAATGTGAGGCGCTCCGGGAAGAGGTAGATGAAGTCGTCTGTCTGCTCCAACCCCACTGGGTTGGGGGTATTGGGCTGTGGTACGAGGATTTCAGGCCGGTGACGGATCAACAAGTGCGCGATCTGCTCGCCCGGGCCGCCACATCCGGTAAGCAATCTCCACCGGCTACCCGCCGCCTGCCTTCCACTCCCTGAGATAACGCCGCGGAACGAACCTGGGCCGGCCCAGCAGGAGAGGAAGGCTCGAGCGATTATATTCCACAACAAAGCGCCTGCACCAACCTACTTGGATGGTTGATACAGGCGCTTTCTTTCTGGGCGTAGCCTGCGCTACCCCCCTATTGGTCGGGGCGAGAGGATTTGAACCTCCGACCTCTTCAACCCCATTGAAGCGCGCTACCAAGCTGCGCTACGCCCCGGCAATGGTTATGGTAGTATAACAGAGAGGCCGGGGGTTGGCAAACTGCCGCCCCTTCGGCGCAACAGCGACGCAATCCGTTGCGCAGCCCATCCGGGCTTGCCTGCCGTCTACCGTCCAACCCAATCATCTCACAACCATCATCCCTCAAATCCTATGATGCGCCTTATCCCTCCTGGCCGATCTGGTCTCTGGCTCGTCATTCTCCTTGCGCTCTTGCCGGTGAGCGACCTGCGCCTGAGCCGCCCGGTCCATGCGATTGTTTCTGCCGTCTTCCCGGCCCAGCTTGACGGCAACTCGACTTACCTGCCCCTGATCCCAGGGCGGCAGGCGGGCGGTCTGTTGATTGCTGCCGCGCACATTGACAGCGCGCTCAGCGGCGAAGCCGACGAAGCCATCTTGCTCTGGAACACCGGCTATGCGCCCGTGGCGCTGGCCGGCTGGCAGCTCCGCGCCAACGGGCGGACCGCGGTCTTTCCTCCAGAGATGGCGCAAATCCTCGCGCCCGGCGGCTGGCTCTGGTGCGCAGCCCAGGCCCGCGCCTTTCGCCTGACCTTTGGCGAACTGCCCGGCTGTGAGTGGAACGCCGCCGACCCGCTCCTGGACGAGCCTGCCGTGCCCAACCTGAGCGGCGGCGCGCTGCGCCTGACCAATACAGGCGGCGTGGTGCAACTGCTGGACCCAGCAGGCCAGGTGGTGGATACCCTGCTCTATGGCAACGCAACCGCGCCGGCTACAGGTTGGCAGGGGCCGCCGGCCCAGCTCTACACCCGCGGGGCGGTCAGCGCCAGCGGACAGCTCTACTTCCGCAAGCCGGCGCGCGCGGGCGGGCTGCCGCTCGACGGCGACACCGCCCAAGACTGGGCCGGCGATCTGGCAGATTTGACCTGGGGGCGGCAGGCGCGGCTTCCCGGCTGGCCTGGCTACCCCACCGACGCCTTCTCCCGCCCCGCCCACGGCACAGCCAGCGCAACCGTGACCCTGGCGGTAGGGCCGGAGGGCCTCTATGCGCCCATTGCCCAGGCCCTGGCCGGCGCAACCACAACCATTGATCTCAGCCTCTATACCTTTGAGCATCCCGACCTGGCGCAGGTGCTGGCCCGAGCCGCCGGCGACGGGGTGCGGGTGCGCCTCTTGCTGGAGGGCGCGCCGCCCGGCGGCGTCACCGATCTACAGCGTTGGTGTGTGCGCCTGGTCGCGGCCGCCGGCGCGGAGGTGCGTTATCTGGCCGCGACCGACCATGCACCCAATGGCCTTCAGCCCCGCTACCGCTATACCCACGCCAAGATCGGCGTAGTAGATGGGCGGCTGGCCCTGGTGGGCACCGAGAACTTCTCGCTGGACTCCATGCCGGTGGAGACGGCGGCGCCAGTCGGGGGCCGCCGCGGCTTTTACCTGATCACCGACGCCGCGCCGGTGGTGGAGGCCGTCGCCCGCCTCTTTGCGCTGGACTGGGCGCCCGACCGCTTTATGGACCTCCAGCCCTACACGCCGGACCATGCCCGCTATGGCGACCCCCCGCCCAGCTACAGCCCGCCTGCGGCCCCCACCATCCCGGTTGCCGCCGCACCCTTTACCCTGCCCCTTACTGTGCAGGGGCAGGCCCGTTTTACGGTGGTCAGCGCGCCGGAGAATGCCATGCACCCCCATGACGGGCTGCACCGGCTCTTGCAGCAGGCCGGCCCAGGCGACGCCATCCACCTGGTGCAGCTCTATGAGCATCCCTTTTGGGGCGACGGCGACAGCAATCCGGTGGCCGACCCCAACCCGCGGCTGGAGCTGATCCTCGCCGCGGCGCGGCGGGGGGCGAGCGTGCGCGTCCTGCTCGACAGCCACTTCGATGACCCAGCCGCGCCGCGCTCCAACCAGGCGACGGTGGACTATTTACAGGCCGCAGCCGCCGCCGAAGGGTTGGACCTGGAGGCGCGGCGGGGCAACCCGACGGGCGGCGGCATTCACGCCAAAGTGGTCCTGATCCGGCTAGACGGCGAACTATGGAGCGCGCTGGGCAGCCTGAATGGCGGCGAGATCAGCCACAAGCTCAACCGCGAGGTGATGGTGCTGACCGACCAGCCGGCCATTTACGAACGCTTGGCCGAAGTTTTCCAGTGGGATTGGGCGCGCTCTCCTTGAGCACTAGCGATGCCGCGCGACGGGTATAGAACCGATGAATGACCGAACAACTCGCGCAGCCTATACAACTCGCGCAGTCTCTTATGGGGGTTCGTCACACAGGCGATCCACACGTATAATTCAAGATGTTTACCTTACGCTGCGAGACCATGGGCTGGCCCGCGAGGATCGAAGCACACGCGCCCGCCAATTGCTGGCCATTCGCTTCTTTCAGGAAAACCTTCTCTCACTGAGCAATGCTGCTCGCCTCGCCGATTTGGGCCGCTGGCGCTTCATTGACCTGTTGGGCGAACATAAGATACCGGTGGTTGACCTAAATGAAGAGGAGTTCGCTGGTGAAATAGAATCCGTCGACGTCCTCTCACAATCACTGGCGAAGCCGGACGCTCCGTGAGCGTTGTTGTCGCCGATGCTTCGCCGCTGATCGGGTTGGCGAAGATCGACCATTTGTACCTGCTTCCTTCTCTTTGTTCACCGAATTCTTGAACAGGTTGGCGAACGATAGGCGTCTCGTCCAATCGCACACCGTCACCTGGAGCCGAGACAAATGAGCAGCGGCCGCTAACCAGGTGAGAACGATAGTTCATGTGCGTGCCATCGCCGCCGAGGGGCTGGACTTGGCGGCGCGCACCGCCAACCCGACGGGCCGGGGCTTCCATAGGAGTTCGGTTTGGTAGGCGAGGCCCCTGCGCTTCTGGTCACCCGGCGCTGGGGGTGCAATGCTCACAAAGCGACAGTTCATCGCGAACCCAATCGAGAGGGCGGCGCCGCTGCCACGGCGCCGCCCCCAGCCGGTCTGAACCTGCCGTCCGACCGGCTCCTCGCAACCATTGACCAACTGTCTGTCTAGTCCGAACGACTCTGACTTTCTATCTGTCTATAAACCTGGCGCAGCCATTTGGCGCCAGGCCGCTCTGCCTCTTACTCCCTACTGGATCGCCTCCGCGGCTGTACAGTCGCGCAGGTAGTGAACCTTGGCCCCATCGGCGCTGATGAAGGCGATCTTGATGTCGTCGAAGTAGATGTTGGAGTTCAGGAAGGCCGGCGATTGGGCCTGGATCAGCACCATGATGTCCTTGGCGTCGCCCAGGTCAACCGTGTTGACCATCTCGGCCCATTCGCCGCGCACATAGCCGTTGACGTAGAAGGCTTCGTGGCCGTCTGCGCCCGGCTTGATGCCCAGCGAGGCCCAGTCGTAGTCAATGCCGTCGCCAAAATCCACCTTGGCGGCCTGGTCGTGGTCCCAGATCAGATATTTGACGCTGACCAGGACCTTACCGCCCTCAAAGCCCGCGGGCACCGGGATGCGCGGGCTGCCGAAGCCGGCGGCGTAGGGTTGGTGGCTGGCGATCTTGGCGGAGTATTGCTCACCGTCGCCCTTGCTCTCTAGGTCGTTGTAGCGGTTACCCGGCCCCACCGACCGCTCGCGGGTGAAGGCCACGACCTCGGCCTTGTACTCGCCTTCGTTGAGGGCGAAGGGGCCCCAGCCGCTATACCAGTCGGTCCAGATATCGGGGTTGCCGTCGCTGGCCGCCCAGGCGATGTCGGCGTTAAAGTTGTTACAGACGTTGGGCGTGTCGTAGAGCGTCAGCCCCGCGCCCAGGCCGGTGAGCGTCTGGCGAATGCCGCGGCCGGGCGCTTCTTGGGTGCGGCCCCCGTCGGCGGCGTCCGCTTCCAGCGCGTTGATGGTCAGCGGCGCGTTCACCAGCAGGTCCACCGCTGGGAGGGGAATGGGCGGGCTCATGCGCGGCCCGGTGATGGGCAGCGGCGGCGGCGTCAGGCTCATGGCCTGGCTGGGGGTGACCGGGGCCAGCGCCGTCACCGCCAGCATGAGCGTCAACAATGCACTCAGTGTGCGCGTGCGGGTCATCTAGTTCATCTCCTTCTTGTGTACCCAGCTCAATGTCGCATGACGAATGATCGGTTCAATGGCTCATCTGAAACGGGGAGGCGCGCTCCCCACCGCACCGGCAGTGGCTGCCCCGGCGACGGGTTCCCGGCCCGTCTCGCCGGTCAGACCGGCAGGGCGGCTCAATCTGAGTTTCCGCCATTCGATCTGGTATGACGCAAAATGCCATAATTAGTTGCGCAATTATATGCACTTTCTGAGGAAATAGTTTGGCGAGAAACAGGGGAGAGATGTTTGACTAGTCATAATCTGTAGGGCCTGCCGGCAAACGTACATATAACGGAGACGAAGCCGCGCGCCCGCCGCCTTACACGTTTGCCGCAAGGGCCGGCGCGCTACAGCGGAGATACAGAGGAGAAGAGGCACAGGAAAATCCGGTTTGACAGTACGGGAGGGCAATGCTAGACTCGATATACTGAGTATGCGATACTGAGTTACGCAGACCTCCGTGCTCGACCCATAGTCTGTGCGCTACGTACCGTTTCCACGCATTCCATCCCTGCCCCCGCTCAAGGCCGGGCAGGACCTACACAAGGCACCCTTCTGACCCATCCTGGGCGCGTGGGAACGGGGAGCACTTGCCTCAGGTTTAGAGGAAAGGGAAGTAGAGGAAAGGGAAGACGTTGGCCACGACGCTACAGCCGACCGATATGGCGCTGCCCCGTGAGCGGACCCCCGGTCGCGTTGCGAGCATTCTTAATTCCTATCTCTTCCGCAAGCTGCTGAAGGCGCTGCTGACCGCTTTTGTGGTCATCACCCTCACCTTCTTTCTCATCCGCCTCCTGCCCAGCAACCCCATCGAGCTTTTCATCCAAGACCTGATGGTGCAGTACAGCATGCCCTACCACCAGGCGCGCGACCAGGCGGCGGCCCTCTTTGCCATTGACCTTGACAGGCCGCTCATCCTGCAATACCTCGATTACCTGGCGGGGTTGTTGCGCGGCAACCTGGGCACCTCCATCCTCTCGCCGGGGACGCCCGTCTCCAGCTATATCCAGCGTTTTTTGCCCTGGACCATCTTCAGTGTAGGGTTGGCGTTGATGATCAGCTTTAGCCTCGGCGTCCTGCTGGGGCTGGTGATGGCCTATCGCCGGGATAGCTGGCTCGACCATGGGTTGAGCGTGCTCGCCTCGGTGCTCAGCGCGATCCCCAACTACATCCTGGGCATCCTGCTGATCATCTGGCTTGGGGTACGCTGGGGGCTTGTGCCGGTCGCCCAGATGCGCGGCTCGCTCTCGCCGGGCGTCCAACCGGGCTTGACCTTCGAGTTCTTTGCCGACGCTCTCTACCATGCCGCCATGCCCATCGCCGCTTACGTTCTCTCCACCGTAGGCAGTTGGATGTTGACCATGAAGAGCAGCACCATCAGCGTGCTGGGCGAGGACTATGTGACCGTGGCGCGCGCCAAGGGGCTGCCCGAAAGTCGCATCACCACGGCTTATGTAGGCCGCAATGCCGCGCTGCCGCTCTTCACCCTGCTCGCCATCTCCATCGGCTTCGTGGTGGGCGGCTCGGTCCTGATCGAAACGCTCTTCCAATACCAGGGGGTGGGCTACATTCTGCTCCAAGCGGTCAATAAGCGCGACTATACGATTATGCAAGGGGTTTTTCTGATCATCACCCTCTCGGTGATCTTCGCCAACTTCTTTGCCGATATCCTCTACAGTTGGCTCGACCCGCGCATCAAGCTTGGCGCTGAGAGGACCCGTTAGGAATGCCAGTATGAATCTCTTCACCCAGACCTTCGCCTCGCTCGCCACCACGCTGCGCATCATGTCCTACAACAAGGTGGGTTTCGCCGGGCTGATCGTGGTCGTGCTGATCGTGCTGGTCTCCTTTGTCGGCCCGCTCTTTGTCGAGCTGGACACCCAGACCAAAGTGGACCGCATCTACCAACCGCCCTCCGCCGAATACTGGTTCGGCACCGACCACCAGGGGCGCGACATCTTCTCCCAGATCGTCCACGGCGGCAGGGATGTGATCGTGGTGGCGGTCATCGCCGGCCTCTTGTCCACGACGATTGCCGTCTCCTTTGGCACATTGAGCGGCTTTTTGGGCGGTCGCGCCGACGCCATCATCATGACCATCACCGACATCATGCTGACCATCCCGCAACTGCCCTTGCTGCTGATCCTGGCCGCGCTCATGAAGTTCAACAACGTGGCGTCCCTGGGGCTGCTGCTGGGCGCGTTGAGCTGGCCGGCGCTGCTGCGCGCCGTCCGCGCCCAAGCGCTCTCGCTCAAGGAGCGAGACTTTGTCGAGGCGGCCCGCTCGCTCGATCTGGGCACCGGTCACATCGTCTTCCGCGAGATTGTGCCCAACATGATGACCTACATTGTCATCAGCTTTGCCCTGGCAATGACGGGCGCGATCTATGCGCAAGTGGCGCTGGTGCTCTTTGGGCTGGTCCCCTTTTCCGGCAGCAATTGGGGGGTGATGTTGAGTCTGGCGTGGGTGCGCGGCGCGATCTTCTTCAAGGACAGCATCTGGTACATCATGATGCCGATTGCCGCCATCGTCCTCCTGCAATTGTCGGTCGTGACAATGACGCGCTCGTTGGAGTTGGTCTTCAACCCGCGGCTGCGCGCCGGCGAGTGAGCGCCGCACCCCATCTGCGCGGCTTGCGCCCATCCATCTATGGCCCTTAGCTATGATCTTGATGGCTCTACGATTTTGATGGCTACGCCTTTGATAGCTACGCCTTTGATAGCTACGCCTTTGATGGCTACGACCTTGAGACATCCGGTGCAATGAACGGAAATCCAGTCGCCTTCGCCGACTCCCCCAGCGCAACCACGATCCCCTTGAGCCTGCGCAACGTCCACATCCTTTACCCCACGCGCAAGGGGCCGGTCCAGGCCGTGCGCGGGGTGGACCTGGACCTGCGCGCCGGCGAGAGCCTCTCGTTGATCGGCGAGAGCGGCTCCGGCAAGACCACGCTCGGCCTGGGCATTATGCGGCTGCTGCCCAAGACTGCCCAGGTCAGCCAGGGCAGCATCCTCTACCGCCGCGATGGTCTGGAGATGGATGTGAAGGCGCTGGACGACCGGCAGTTGCGCGCCTTTCGCTGGCGCGAGTGCGCGATGGTCTTCCAGTCGGCGCTCAACTCCTTCAACCCCGTGCTGCGCATCTGGAACCAGATGTACGACACGGCCAAGGCCCACGGCTGGAGCGATCGGCAAGCGGTTCGCGAGCAGGTGCTCAACCTGCTACGCTTTGTGCAACTGGACGCCGAGCGGGTGATTGACGCCTATCCCCATGAGCTGAGCGGCGGGATGCGCCAGCGGGTGCTGATCGCCATGTCGCTGTTGCTCAACCCCCAGGTCCTGATCCTGGATGAGCCGACCACGGCGCTCGACATCCTGACCCAGCGGACGATCATTGACCTGTTGCGCCGGCTGAAGCAAGAGCAGCACTTCACCATGCTCTTCATCTCTCACGACCTGGCGATTGCCGCCGAGCTGGCCGACCGCATTGCCACCATGTACGCCGGTAAGATCGTCGAGCTTGGCACGGCGGAGGACATTTTCTACCGGCCTCGCCATCCCTACACGCTGGGGCTGATCCGCGCCGTGCCCAAGGTGACCGGCGACTTTGAGGACTTGGCCTCGATCCCCGGCTCGCCGCCGGACCTGATCAACCTGCCGAGCGGCTGCAAGTTTCACCCGCGCTGCTCCTTCGCCACTGAGAAATGCAAACAGGAGGAGCCGCCGCTGCTTGCTGTAGACGGCAGCGGCGGCGACCGCCACCAGGCTGCGTGCTGGCACTGGCAGGCAGTAGCAGAGGAGCTAAGGCTTCATCCGCTGCACCAAGGCCGGCCACAGGCGGTCTTGGCGAGCCAGGCTGATCCATAGAGAATGATCGGCGCGGTAGCCGGCGCTCCAGGTGGCGCGCACGGGCGCATCATACCGGCCCTATTGTAGGCGCGGCATCCTGCCGCACGTGTATGCCCACCGTAAAGCGTGCGGTAGGAATACCGCACCTACGGAATAAGGTTAGTCGTTGATGCGCCGCTCCAGTTGTACGGCCCGCTCAAAGTGCGGTAGGAATACCGCATCTACGGAATAAGGTTAGGGCCATCTCGAGCCGCTCGCGTCGTCGTGGCGTGTGCGGCAAGGTGCGGCATCCGGACCGCACCTACGGGATAGCCATGCCGCCTGTTTTTGCGAGATTTCCGTTCAGTGAGATTCCATGGCCCATATCGAGCTGCAACATGTTACCCGCGCCTTTGGCAAGGGAAAAGAGCGAGTCCTGGCCGTAGATGATATCTCCTTCGCCATCGAAAAGGGGGAGGTTCGCTGTCTGGTGGGCGAGAGCGGCTGTGGCAAGAGCACCACCGGCAAGATCATCGCCGGGCTGCTGTCGCCGACCAGCGGGCGCATCCTCTATGAGGGCAAGCCCATTGACGAGCTGAGCCAGGAGGAATACCGGCGCTACCGCCATGCCGTGCAGATCATCCACCAGGACCCTTATGCCTCGCTCAATCCGGTGCAGACCGTGCGCGACATCATCACCACGCCCTTGCTGCGCCACAAGAAGGTGAGCGGCGCGCAGCAGGCAGTCCGCCGCGCCCTGGAGCTGCTGGAGATCGTAGACCTGACGCCCGCGGTGGACTTTCTCAACAAGTACCCCCACCAATTGAGCGGCGGCCAGCGGCAGCGGGTGTCGGTGGCCCGCGCGCTGACGGTCGAGCCGAAGTTTATCGTCGCCGACGAGGCGGTTTCCATGGTAGATGTCTCGATCCGGGTCAGCTTGCTCAACATGCTGATGCGGCTGAAGAACGAGTTTGATGTCACGTTTCTCTTTATTACCCATGATCTGGCCCTTGCCAAGTATTTTGCCTGGCAGGGGACCATCAGTGTGATGTACTTGGGCCGGGTGGTGGAGGATGGGCCGACCCAGCGGGTGATCCTGGACCCGCGCCACCCCTATACCCAAGCCTTGCTGGCCGCAGTGCCCGAAGCCGACCCGGAGGTGACGCAGCGCAAGCGCCAGGTCCAACTTCGCAGCGCCGATATTCCCAGCCTGCTCAATTTGCCGCCCGGCTGCACCTTCCACCCGCGCTGCCCCTACTATGTCAGCGGGGTGTGCGACGCCGAGCCGCCGCCGCTGGAGGCAATCCCGGAAGGGGGGCGGGTCGCCTGTCCGGTGCGCAAGGATGTGCCCGTGAGCCTGCTGCTCCCGGCATGAGCAACAGGATTTGAGCGACAGGAGATGAGCAGCGAACTGGGCCGGGCTGGTTTCCGCATCGGCGTCTTTGTCGCCCTGACATCAGGGATGCTGCTGCTGGTGCTGGAGCGAGATACCGCAGAGTTTGTGCTGATGGCCGGAACCTTCGGCTGCGCCAGCCTCTTTCTGGCCGCGCTGGCCGTTCTGGTGCGCGTTTTGCCGAGATAGCTTTACCAGGATAGCTTCTTTATAGGGCAGTTCAACCACTATCAGGAGGAGTCTATGCATAGGCGATTTTGGCGATTGTGGGGTACATTGCTCGTTTTGACAGCCATTGTGCTGGCCGCTTGCGCAGCGCCCGCGGGGCCTGCGCCTCAGGCGCCGGCTGAGGAGGGGGCCGCCGCCGGCGAGGCTGGCGGAGAGGCCGCCGCCGGTGGGGTGCGCGAATTCCGCGGCATTTGGCCCTATGTGGGGCCGCCCGCCGGCCACTTCAACACCTTTGTCAGCACCAACCGCATCGAACTGGGCATCTACCATCACCTGCAAGAGCCGCCCCTCTTCCTCTATATGTGGGCGGACCAGGACTGGCTGCCCATGGCCGGCGAGTCTTGGGAATGGGTGGATGATGTGACCGTGCGCGTCCATCTACCCGAAGGGGCGGTCTGGAGCGACGGCAGCGCCTACACCTCCCAGGATGTGGTGGACACCTTCACCATCCAGCGGCTCCAGGGGATCACCGTCTGGCAGTTCCTGGAGGATGTGGTAGCCGTGGACGAGACGACGGTGGACTTCAAGCTGCTGGAGCCTTCCAACACGGTGCTGCGGCGTATCTTCCGCGAGACCAACATCCGCGCCTCGTCGGTCTATGGCGATTTCGCCAACCGCATCCGCGAGTTGATTGACAGCGGAGCCGACTCCGAGTCGGCGGAATGGCAGGCGCTGCTCCAGGAGTTCAACGAGTTCCGGCCTGAAGGCGTTGTATCGCTTGGCCCGTATGTGCTGGATGTGGACAGCATCACCGAGGCGCAACTGGTGCTCAACAAGAACGAGACCTCGTTCATGGCCGACCGGGTCAACTTCGACCGGCTGCTGATCTTCAACGGCGAGACGCCGGACGCCACGCCGCTGATTCTGGCGAAAGAGGCGGACTATGCCACCCACGGCTTCCCGCCGGCCACGACGCAGCAGTTCATGGCCGAAGGTATCCGCATCATCCGCGGCCCCAACTACAGCGGGCCGGCGCTCTACTTCAACCACACCATCTACCCCTTCAATGTGAAGGAGTTCCGCCAGGCGCTGGCCTACGCCATTGACCGCGCCGAGAACGGCGTCATCAGCATGGCCGAATCGGGGGTGGCGGTTGAGAATATGGTGGGCTTCTCGGACAACCTGGTGCCCCAGTGGCTGACCGAGGAGACCGTCGGCCAACTGAACAAGTATGAGTTCGACCCGGCCAAGGCTGAGCAGATGTTGCTCGATTTGGGCTTCACCCGCGGCGATGACAATATCTGGATTGACGACCAGGGCAACCGCCTGTCGTTTGAGCTGACCGCGCCCTCGGAGTTTGCGGACTGGTCGGCGGCTGCCGAGAATCTGGCCGAGCAACTGACCGAGTTCGGCATCGAGACCACCTTCCGCGGCATCACCTTCAGCCAGCACCCGTCGGAGATTCGCGCCGGCAACTTCCAGATGGCGATCCGCGAGTGGGGCGCCGGCAACCCGCACCCGCACTTCTCGTATGATGTGGATTTCAACACCTATAACACCACGGGCGGCAGCCAGGCCGCTACCCAAGCCGGCCCGGGTATGAGCTTCCCGCTGGTGCAGGAAACCTCCCTGGGCGAGCTGGACCTGGCGGCCCTGACCATTGAGGCAGGGCAGGGCGCCGACCAAGAGGCGCAGGCCGAGATCATCAACCAGTTGGCGCTGGCCTACAACGAGCTGCT